>CACXGS010000026.1 GCA_902767195.1 uncultured Lachnospiraceae bacterium
ACTTCCTCTTGCCACAAGCAGATAGAGACCAGAACCTGTAGTATTGGCTGTCTCCACAGCCTGAGCTGTCAAATCCGGTGTGAAACTATCTGGACTCTCTTTTATCTTATCCAAGAGAATCTGTGCCACTTCCCGGTAACTATCACTGGTCAGGTTCTCCATGTCTTCAAGACCGGCTACCTTGGGATCCAGAGCTTTATAAGCGGGCTGAACTTCGAAAAAATAAGTATCATATCTTGGATCTTCTACTACATTTGCGATTTTGTATAGATCATAAACCACGTTTGCTTCTTTGATATCAGCTGCAATGTCAGCAGAACCTGGATGAATAGTCAGAGTACAATCCCGGTCAACATCAACCGCCTTTACGATCTTCGATAGTGCAGGAGAAAAAATCATTCCTGCAATCAGCAGAAATACCAGCAGAAATGTACCCCTCTTTCCTGATCTGCCGGTTATTCTCTTGTTCTCATTTACAAGCATAAAACTCCTCCTTCATAAAATTAAAATCTAGCGGCTGTGTATAGAAGCCACATATGTCCCTGCACACCTTTTACGCAGTATTAGAACCGACAGTTGCTATCAGGACATTTTAACACTAGAATATAACTACTGACATCATCATATCATATAAAAAGACAAAGAATCCGTCACAATTCAGAACGAACAGCTGAAAAAGCGGTCAAGGCCAAAAAAACACACCTCTCCCGTCAGTTTCCCTTTCTAAGATAGTATATTACAATATTCTTTCAATGTCAACAGAATACACTTACTGAAAAGGGCATTCTTTTGCCCCTTTTTAGCCTGTTTTTTCCACGTTTTTCGCAGGAATATGAAAATATTTTTATCTGTGATATTTTCTCATTAACAATATTATTAGAAAATCATTTTACTTTTTTTAAATTAATGTTATAATGGTGTGGATTGACGGCTTCCCATTCGGTTGATCCCCATGGGACATAAAGCCGCGAACGATAATAATTTAGAAAAGGGAGACTTACTATTATGAGCGAATCTATGGCAGATTTTGAGAGAGAGATTGATGCGTCCTTCCGCGAGCTGAATGAAGGCGACGTGGTAGATGGCGTAGTTACCGTTGTGAATGACGATGCGGTTTATGTTGATATTAATTATCACGCACAGGGCATCGTTAAGAAAGCCGACTACAGCGATGATCCTTCCTTCACTCTCCAGAGTGTGAAGGCTGGCGATGAGATCAAGGCAGTTGTCCTTTCCGCTGATGACGGGGAAGGCAATGTTGCTCTTTCCGTCAAGGAAGCCGGCAGAAGCCTTGCTTGGCAGACCGTCGCCAAATATATGGAAGATGGTACCATTATTCCGGTTAAGATCGGCGGTATCGTGAACAAGGGTGTGATCACTTACGTGGAAGGCCTTCGCGGCTTTATCCCCGCCTCTCATCTTGATATCGGGTATGTGGAAGACACCAATACATTCCTTGGAAAAGAGACAGAAGCTAAGGTTATCACCGTTGATCCCAAGAAGAACCGTCTGGTCCTTTCTGTGAAGGAAGCCCTTTTCCAGCGTCGGGATGAGGCAAAGGCAGCTAAGATCGAAGCCATCAATGTAGGTGATATCGTAACCGGTACGGTTGAGACCCTTCAGCCATACGGTGCTTTCATCGGTATCGGCGACGGCATCTCCGGACTTTGCCACATTTCCCAGATCGCACATAAGCGTATCGAAGCCCCCGGCGAAGTACTGAAGGTCGGCCAGGAAGTTAAGGCGAAGATCATTAAGGTAGCAGACGGCAAGATCAGCCTGAGCATCCGTCAGGCAGAAGACCGTCCCGAGCAGCCCAGAGACAGAAAGCCGGGCAGAAAGAGTGCTCCTTCCGCATCCTACAAGGATGAGGGATCCGCTACAACAGGCCTTGGAGCTCTTCTCAAGGATATCAAGCTGGACTAATCCCTGACACTTTCGGATTACATTTATAGGATTACATTTATAATAGTAAAAAGCCGGGTTTCCAGACCCGGCTTTTTTCATACATCATTTTGGAAGAGGAAGGTTTCTCCTTCCTTTCATCCCTCCGTCCTATACCCCGAACTCTTCCACATCCGGATGATCCTGGACGAAGAGCAGGATATCATCGTGTTCCAGTTCATGCTCACTTCGGACAAACAGCTTCATCTCTACCATATCCCCGTCTTTTTTAATCCTGGTATTCTCAATTCTGCACTCTCTCTTTTTCAGAAGAGCAAGAAAATCTTCATTGAGTTTCGGGTCATCCTTCATTCTTATATAAAGGTCATACTCGAAAGGAGCGGAACTGCCGGAAGAGTGCTTATGAAGAAGAAACTGCAGACACAGTATTATGAGGGTCCCACTTATACCGGCAAAGTACATACCGGCGCCAAAAGCCAGGCCCAGGGCAGAGGTTGCCCAGATTCCTGCTGCTGTTGTCAGTCCGGTGACACCGGAATTCCTCTGTTTAAAAATAATACCCGCTCCGAGGAAGGAGATACCGCTGACTACCTGGGAGGCAATTCGGGAAGCATCTGCCTTGCCTAAGCTGGTGTTTACCACATCCATAAAGGCATATTTGGAAAGGATCATAAAAAGGGCGGCAGACATAGCTACCAGACAGTGGGTCCGAATGCCGGCTTCCTTTAAACGGATGGACCGTTCCAGACCGATCAGACCGCCACATACTGTAGCCAGGAGCATCCGCAGAATAAACTCAATATTATCATATGCCGTTAAAATGATTTCCGGCTGGAATTGAGTCAGATTGCCAAGCATAGTTTCATTCCCCCTTTTCCGGTGTTCTTTTATCTTAATAATACCTTTATTTGCTGGCATATGTCAACTGATGCGGGTAAAGGATTCGCCTGCAAAAGTCAGCAAAATAATTGTTAAATGATTATTTATTCTTCACAATTCAGATTGAAAATGCTATACTTTAGCTGTTATGCAAAAATCAATGATGGATTATTAGCGGTTCATGCGACGGATGAACCCTGAAATACACACTAAACAGAAAGGAATATTTCATGAATAACCTAATTGAGATCAGGTGGCACGGCCGTGGCGGCCAGGGCGCAAAGACTGCTGCACTGCTGCTTGCTGACGTTGCTTTCAGCACCGGCATGTATGTCCAGGGCTTCCCGGAATACGGCCCGGAGCGTATGGGCGCACCTATTACTGCCTACAACCGACTGAGCACCGGTCAGATCCGTGTGCATTCTAATATTTATGAGCCGGATTATGTGGTCGTTGTGGATGACACCCTGCTGGATTCCGTTCATGTCACAGATGGCCTGAAGGAAGAAGGCGGCATTATCATCAACACAGCCCTTTCCAGAGAGGAGATCATTCCCAAGCTGAATGGCTATCAGGGCAATGTCCACCTGGTAGACGCCCGGAAGATTTCCATCAGGGCTCTGGGACAGTATTATCCCAACTCTCCCATGCTGGCCTCCATCGTTAAGGTGACCGGCATCATGGAGGACGATGTCTTCCTTGAAGAAATGCGCAAGTCCTACGCTCATAAGTTTGCTTCGAAACCCGAGGTGATCGAGGGGAATATGAAAGCCCTCTCCCTGGCATTACAGGAGGTGGAGTAATGAGATCAGATATCAGTAAATTAGGTGTCGATGTTAAGTGGCAGGATCTCACTCTGGGCTGCACCATCATCGGAAGCAATACCGCGGAAGAGTTCAATACCGGCGAGTGGAGAGTTGACACGCCGGAGTTTATCGTAGAAAAATGCAAGCAGTGCCTTCTCTGTGCTCCTGCCTGTCCGGACAGCGCGATTCCCGTTGAGAACGGAAAGAGACTGGAGTTTGATTTTGATCACTGTAAGGGATGCGGCATCTGTGAGAAGGCTTGTCCTTTCGATGCCATCATCATGAAGAAAGGAGTGAGATAAGATGTCGATTCGGGAACGTTTATCCGGCAACGAAGCCGTGGCCAATGCCATGCGCCAGATCAATCCTGACGTTATGCCGGCTTACCCCATCACTCCTTCCACGGAGATTCCTCAGTATTTTACCAATTTCGTCTCCAACGGTCAGGTGGATACCGTCTTTATCCCGGTGGAGAGTGAGCACAGTGCCATGAGTGCCTGTATCGGTTCCGAAGCAGCGGGTGCACGCACCATTACCGCCACTTCCTCCTGCGGCCTGGCCTTAATGTGGGAAGTATTAAATGTGGCGGCCTCCGACCGTCTGCCCATCGCTGTGGCACTGGTTTGCCGGGCACTGTCCGGCCCCATCAACATCAACTGTGACCATTCAGACGCCATGGGTGCCAGAAATACCGGCTGGATCCAGCTCTTTGCGGAGAACAACCAGGAAGCCTACGACAACATGGTCCAGGCTTACCGGATCGCGGAGCACAAGGATGTTATGCTTCCCATTATGATCTGCCAGGACGGCTTCATCACCAGCCACGCCGTGGAGAATATCGAACTTCTGGAAGACGATGTGGTAAAAGAATTTGTAGGGGAATACGAGCCGGAACATTATCTGCTGAAAGATGATGAGACCATGGCCATCGGTCCCTACGCCGTCACCAATTATGTTATGGAAGCCAGGAGAGCCCAGCTGGAGGGATTAAAGAATGCCAAGCAGGTCACCCTGGATGTCGCCAGAGAATTTGAGAAGATCTCCGGCCGTTCTTACGGCCTCTTTGAGGAGTACCGTCTGGAGGATGCTGACTACGCTATGGTCATCATCGGATCCGCTGCCGGTACGGCCAAGGACACCGTCGACCATCTCCGGGACAAAGGTATCAAAGCCGGCCTCCTGAAGATCCGTCTCTTCCGCCCCTTCCCCGCCGAAGAAATTGCGGAAGCATTAAAGAATGTAAAGTTCCTTGCCATCATGGATCGCTGCGAAGATTTCAACACCAACTGCGGCCCCCTGGGAGCTGAGGTCCGTTCTGCCCTCTATAATAAAGGCTGCCACCCGGCATCCATCAACTACTGCTACGGACTGGGAGGCCGTGATGTAACAGTCAGGAGCCTGACCTCCGTATTCGAGGACCTGTTCACCGTAGAAAAGACCGGAGAGACCGGCGAGACTTACCGCTATCTCTCTGTCAGGGAATAGGAGGAATTATTATGGCATACAATCTGAAACAGACTTTAAATAAAGAAGAACGCCTTTCTCCGGGACATCGTATGTGCTCCGGCTGTGGCGCTACCATCGGTGTCCGCAACGTGCTTCGCGGTCTCCATGAAGGAGACCAGGCGGTCATCACCTGCGCCACCAGCTGTCTGGAGGTTTCCTCCTTTATGTATCCCTACACAGCCTGGAAGGATTCCTTCATCCATGATGCCTTCGAGAATGCCGGCGCTACCTGCGGCGGTGTCGAGGCGGCATACCGGGCTCTGACCCGAAAGGGAAAAGTAAAGAAGACCCACAAGTTTATCGCCTTCGGCGGCGACGGCGGAACCTATGATATTGGTTTTCAGTCCCTGTCGGGAGCCATGGAAAGAAACCATGATATGGTCTATGTCTGCTATGACAATGAAGCATATATGAATACCGGAATCCAGCGGTCCTCTGCTACTCCTATGTATGCGGATACGACCACGACGCCGGTGGGCAGTGTATCCGACGGTAAAGCCCAGAACCGCAAGGATCTGGCCCAGGTTATCGCGGCCCACAATATTCCTTACGTCGCTCAGTCCACCTTTGTGAAGAATTTCAAGGATCTCCATGTCAAGTCCGAGAAAGCGATTTACACAGAGGGAGCTGCCTTCTTAAATATCCTGGCACCATGTCCCAGAGGCTGGCGCTACGAGACAGCCAACATCCTGGAGCTGTGTGACCTGGCAGTAGAGACCTGTTTCTGGCCCCTTTTCGAGGTAATTGACGGAGAGTGGATCGTGAACTATATCCCCAGGAAGAAGCTTCCTATCGAAGATTTCCTCCGGCCCCAGGGACGATTCAAACACTTATTCAAACCGGGTAAAGAAGACCTGATCGCAGACATCCAGGCGGAGATCGACCGCCGCTGGGAGGAGCTTCTCAACCGCAGTAAGTAAATAACGAAGCAAAATAAAAGCAGTTCGACCAGAGATGGACGAACTGCTTTTCTTATTATTATCTTCTTATCTTATTTCACTACAAGATTCACAATCTTATTGGGAACGTAGATCTCCTTGATCAGCTTCTTCCCGTCCATGTACTTCTGTACCGGCGGAAGTTCTACCGCAGCAGCGATGGCAGCTGCCTTATCACAATCGCGGGGGATGGTGATCGTCCCACGCATCTTTCCATTAACCTGAACACCGATCTCAATAGTGGACTCCACAGTCTTAGCCTCGTCGTACTCCGGCCATGACGCCAGGGAACAGAGCCCCTCACCGCCAATGTTTGCCCAGATCTCCTCACAGAGATGGGGAGCGAAAGGACAGAGCAGCTTAACGAAAGTCCTGAGGTCTTCTATATTAATCTTGCCGGCGTCATTGATCTCGTTGACCATAGCCATCAATGCCGCGATGGCGGTATTGAACTTCATGGCCTCGATATCCTGAGTCACCTTCTTGATCGTCTGATGGAGCTTAGTCTCCATAGCGGGAGATGCCTTTTCCTCTGTGACCAGGTCTGTCAGAGCGGCTACTCTCTCAAGGAATCTCTTACAGCCCTTGGTGGCACGGTCATTCCAGGGGGTTGCCAGTCCGTAATCTCCCATGAAGAGGACGTAGGTCCTTAAGGTATCGGCACCGTACTGATCGACAATATCCAGAGGATCAATGACATTTCCTTTGGACTTGCTCATCTTATCTCCGTCCGGTCCCAGGATCAGTCCCTGAGCAGACCTCTTGGCATAGGGTTCCGGTGTATTCACGGCCCCGATGTCATAGAGGAAATGATGCCAGAAGCGGGAGTAGATCATATGTCTGGTTACATGCTCCATACCGCCGTTATACCAGTCAACGGGCATCCAGTATTCAAGCTTGTTCATATCAGCAAGACACTGGTCGTTGTTGGGGTCGATGTAGCGGAGATAATACCAGGAAGATCCGGCCCACTGGGGCATGGTATCGGTCTCTCTCTTTGCTGGCCGTCCGCACTTGGGACAGGTGCAGTTAACGAAAGAATCAATCTTGGCCAGAGGGGACTCGCCGTCCTGACCCGGCTCAAAATTCTCCACCTCCGGTAACTTCAGAGGAAGTTCCTCATAGGGCACACCCACATCACCACAGTACTCACAGTGAACGATGGGGATAGGCTCTCCCCAGTATCTCTGGCGGTTAAATGCCCAGTCTTTCATCTTGTACTGAACACCGGCTTTGCCGATGCCCATCTTCTCCAGCTCCTCGATCATACGGGCGATGGAATCCTTCTTATTATCATATCCGTTAAGGAATCCGGAGTTGATCATCTCGCCGTCACCGGTGTAGGCACATTCATTCATGTCCCCACCCTTAATGACTTCAATAATATCTACACCGAAGGCCCTGGCAAAATCATAGTCACGCTGGTCGTGTCCCGGCACAGCCATAATGGCTCCGGTACCGTATCCCATCATAACGTAATCGGCAATGAAGACCGGAATCTCCTTACCATTAACCGGATTAATCGCTGTCAGACCGTCGATCTTCACACCGGTCTTGTCCTTGACCAGCTGGGTTCTCTCGAACTCGGTCTTCTTGGCGCACTCTTTCCGGTAGGCCTCGATGGCGTCCATATTGGCTATCTTGTCACTGTATTTATCGATCAGCGGATGCTCCGGCGCAATAACCATAAAGGTTACGCCGAAAAGGGTATCCGGTCTCGTGGTGTAGATCTCCATCTTCTCATCGATTCCCTTGATGGAAAAGTCTACAAAAGCACCGGTAGAACGGCCGATCCAGTTGATCTGCTGCTGTTTGATGTTATCCGGATAATCCACAGTCTCCAGTCCTTCCAGCAGCTTGTCAGCATACTGGGTGATCCGCAGATACCATACATCCTTGGATTTCTGGACAACGTCACTGTGACAGATATCACATTTTCCGCCCTGGCTGTCTTCGTTGGAGAGGACTACCTTACAGGAAGGACAATAATTCACCCATGCCTTATCCCGGTATACCAGGCCGTTATCAAACATCTTCAGGAAGATCCACTGGGTCCAATGGTAGAAATCTTCCTGGGTGGTATCAATAACACGGTCCCAGTCAAAAGCAAAACCTACTTTCTTTAACTGGTTGGTGAACTTCTCGATATTCTGGTCTGTAATGATCCTGGGGTGGGTATTGGTCTTGATGGCATAGTTCTCGGTGGGGAGACCATAGGCATCAAAACCGATCGGGAAGAGCACGTTATAGCCTTCCATACGGCGCTTTCTTGATACCACTTCAATGCTGGAGTAGGCCTTAATGTGTCCTACGTGCATACCGGCACCACTGGGGTAGGGGAATTCTACCAGACCGTAAAACTTGGGCTTGTCCGATCCGTCCACGGCATTAAAGACTTTGCCGTCCTCCCAGATCTTCTGCCATTTCGGCTCTATTTTCTTATAATCATGTTTCATTATAATCCTCACTTTCACCTACAAAAAAACTCAACTGTTTCAGTTTATATTACATTGGTAGTTTTGTCAACTTAAGGCATGATAAGAGCGGGAAATCTGAAATGATCCCCCGCTCGAAAGATACATCTTTAGCTTAAACAGGTTTAAGGATGGAAGAGCCTCTCAAGCAGCCCCTTCACTTTTTCCCTTCTCTCCCTATTCTGCTGGTCCTCTTTTTTCCTCTTTTCTTCTTCCTTCTTCTTTCTTACTTCTTCATCATGCTTGATCTTCCACTCCCGGGTGTGAACCTTACAGAAATCCTTCTTGGGATTAAAATTCAGGAAGTACTGGGCATCCGCTGTCTTTTTTGATGCCTTGTCTTTCCGGATCCTGTAAATCCTTCGATATTTCCTGGGACAATACTTGCCGGCAGTACGGTGGGAATCTGCGCAGATGACGACAGCCTCGTGCATGTCGCACTTATCCCTGGGGGCTGTTCCTTTGGCGAAATACTCCGTCCGGACCATGGAATGCTGCGGATCGTCGGAACATACACCGTCGATGGGCCTCTTGCCGGACTTGATACAGATGGCCCTCTTTTCGATACCGTCACAGGCCGGGAAGTCCTTTGCCTTCAGCTTCTTTGTCTGGTTGATCTTGTCCATGATCTTTTTCCAGATTACTTTGTGATAATCTTTCTCATTCTCAAAGGAAGTATTATAATCATAACCTGTCCATATGGCCGCTGTGTAATAGGGAGTATACCCACAGAACCAGTAATCATAATTGTTGGAAGTGGTTCCGGTCTTACCTGCAACTGCCATACTGGAATCCAGCTGGGCTTCCACGCCGGTTCCCCTGGAGACCACATCCTCCATGGCACTGGTCAGCAGCCATGCCGTGGTTTCTTCCATCACCTTTTCAGATTGTCTTTTATTCTCCAGAATCACATTGCCCTTGGCATCTGTCACCGTGGTATAGAGAATCGGACGGTTATACCGGCCTTTGTTGGCGATGGCAGCATAGGCGGCAGTAAGTTCCAGATTGGTCACACCGTCTGTGATGCCGCCAAGGGACAGGGACTGGTTGATATCACTCTCCAGGCCGCCATTGGCTCCGGTACGGTTGGATACCAGAGTGGTGAACCCCAGTTTCTGCAGATAATCAAATCCCGTCTGGGGAGTGATCTCCGTCAGTGTCTTGACCGCCAGAATGTTATTGGAGTCAGCGATGGCATCCCGGATGGTCATCATTCCCTCATACCGGTTCTTAATAAAGTTATTGACCTTGGTGCCGTTCTCATAGCGGTAGGGGGCATCCTCCATGGTGGTAGCCAGTGTGATCCTCCCGGAATCCATAGCCGGCGCGTAGGCAGCCAGAATCTTAAAGGTGGATCCGGGCTGCCGGGCCACTGAGGTAGCCCGGTTGAGGGCGAGGTCGTCATTCTTCCGGCCTCTTCCTCCAACCAGCACTTTCACCTGCCCGGTCTTCTGGTCGATCAGGGAATAGGACAGCTGAGGCTCCATCACATAGTGAAGCGTCTCTTCCGTGATGGTGTCCCCCTCTTTCAATACTGCCTTCTTATATTTCTTCACGGCCTTTTTCAGTTTAGCCACCGAGGGATAGACGATGGAGTAATCCTTGTCTTTCTTTTTCTTCCGGAAATAATCCCTCACATCACTTTCCGTATAAATAACTTCGGACTGGTCTGCCCTGGTTACCTTCAGGTTATATTCCAAACTGTACTTGGTATCTACCGGATAATTCTTATTATCATTGATCACATGATCCGCGATGGCCTGCAGGTCCGAATCCTGGGTGGAATGAATCCGCAGTCCGCCCTTATAGATCAGGTTGTAGGCCTGGGACTGGGTATATTTGTTGGTCTTCTGCAGATCCTCGACAATCTGTGTGATCAGGGCATCCGTAAAATACGAATATACCGTATGCTCCTTTTGCTTGTTGGTGTAGGAAGCGATCCTGGTATATACATCATCCTCCAGAGCAGACTGGTATTCTTCATTGGAAATGTAGCCAAGGTCGTACATTTTCCTGAGGACCAGCTCCCGCCGGTCATTGTTATCCTCCGGATAATCCACAGGATTCAGGGAGGAGGGATTCTTGGTGATCCCGGCCAGGACGGCAGACTCTGAAAGATTGAGCTTATCACTGTGCTTTCCGAAATAGTAGAGGGAAGCAGATTCAACTCCCAGATTGCCTTTTCCCAGATTGATGGTGTTCAGGTAATCTCTCAGGATGGTTTCCTTATCAATCTTACGCTCCACGGCAATGGCCATACACTGCTCTTTGATCTTCCGGTGGAGGCGGGAAACAAAATGCCTCTCTCCTCCCACATCAAACATATTGTTCTTGATCAGCTGCTGGGTGATGGTGGAGGCTCCCTGGGAAGCGGATCCGTTCTTCAGATCATTTACCAGTGCTCTCACAATACCCTTCATATCAATACCGTTGTGCTCGTAGAACCGTTCATCTTCGATGGCAATAAATGCATGTTTGAGATCATCCGGGGTCTGGTCCACCAGAATACGGTTGGAGGACTGGACCGAAAGATGCTGGACATCTCTGCCGTCATTATCGTAAATAAATGTCACGGAGTACAGCGGCTGCAGTGTATAATCCACCGGAATGTCATCCAGGATGCCCCGAAAGGCTCCGTAGAGAAATCCGGACGCCGAGACAGCGGCAATCAAAAACAGGAAAAAAAGCACATACAGAATCACGATCAGGATGGTCGTCCGTATCCTGGTACCGTGAGAATACAGTGCTTTCCTTTTTTCTGTTATCGTTTTTTCATTATAGATCATGCTCTGCTCCTTTTCAGTCGCGGTATACTTTTCCAATCATAACATAAGTCAAAGGGCTTTGGCAAATGACCGAAAGGCCATGTATTACGAATTGATATCATTAGAATTACAAAAGCGTTAGAACCTTTTTAAAGAAAGGAAAACAAAAGATAAATGTAAGGAAATCGTCAAAAATTCATTGAAAAGGCCTTTTTTTCATTGTATGATAGGGTAAATATGTGACACTATGGACCCGGGAATGTTATCAGAATCTTCCTGATGATTCCCTCTGCAGTATGGAGGAACTATGAAAAAGAAATGGCTGATCGCAACCATGGCAGTAATCCTGTTCTGGTCTTTGCTGGGCACAGGGCAGGTTCAGGCCAAAAGTAAATACATCATTTACGTAAACCGCTCATCGAATATTGTCAATGTCGTCCGGAGAAAGAACGGTAAAGTGGTCCGGTCTATGTGGTGTTCCACGGGAGTAGGCTACGCGACACCCTCCGGGACATTTTACACCGGGGAGAAATATCGCTGGCGCAGCCTCTACCACAGCTCGGTCGGACAGTACTGCACCAGAATCAGCGGACATGTTCTCTTCCATTCCGTACCGGCAGCGGGATATAGTAAAACAGCCGTTCCCACCAAGGCTTTTAACCTCCTGGGAAAACAGGCATCCATGGGATGCGTTCGTCTTGCCTGCAAAGATGCAAGATGGATCTATAATCACTGCTCCTACGGAACAAAAGTCATCATCGGGGAATCCAGACGGATGAAGAAACCCCGTTATAAGAGAATAAAAATCTCCACCAAGAAGCGCTACTATTGGGACCCGACTGACCCGGATCCTTCGAATCCATACCGGCCGACCATCCGGCTGAGCAAGGAAGGAAAAAAAGAGATTCCTCTCGGTTCCAAATTCGATATCAGAAATATGGTAACCGTCCGGTCCCGCATCGGTTCGCAAAAGCTGCTCCTGAAGCATATCCGGATGAAAGGAAAAGTGAATACCAAAAAACCCGGAAAATATAAAGTGAAAGTCAGGGTCACAGACCCCAAGAGCGAACTCTACCGGGAAAAGAAATTCACCTTCAAAGTATCAAAGAAAGCAGCCCCTGTTGAGAACACAGAGACTGTCAATCCAACGGAAAAAGATCTTCCTCTGCAAACGAATGCAGACGATGAAACGGCAGACATGAAAAGCCCGGATCATAAAAAGGCCGATACTGAAAGTACCGCCAGGAAGAACAAAGTGGCAAAAGCCGGTCCATCTTCCGATGAAGAAATAAAAGAAGAAGTGAAAACGGATGGGGCGGACCTGAGGATCGCAAAAGCCAAGGAAACGATTCGCCAGGCCAGGGAAGAGATCAAAAAAGCAAAAGCGGAAATCAAAAAAGCCAGGGCAGATCAGAAGAAAGCTGCTAAGAAGAAAGCCAAAACCAAAAAGAAAAACAAGCCTGCTAAGAAAAAGGCCAAATAACAGCGAAGAGGAGGGAATCATCCCTCCTCTTTTTATACCCTGTTAAATTTCTTAAGCCGGTTCAGAACCCCTGCAAAAAGTATGAGTGTAAGTCCTGCCAGATATATGAAGGCCTTCCCCTCTCCTCCGTAATTCGGAAGCTCATAGCCGGAATTGTTCCACACGGTAATCTGGTAAAGACCGGAATGGATACTGTCTATATCAAGCGGGTTTTCGTGATAATAAGCGGTCGCTCTGCCTGGCTCCACTTGCAGCACAACCGGTTCATCCGGCATAGTGTAGCCCTCTGGCGCCTCATCCTCAAAGAGGTACCAGGTACCGGAGCTCAGACGTCCGATTTCCAGGATGCCGTCATCGCCGGTGGTTCCGGTAATGGTCGGCTTGGCTCCTTTCTTGACTTTCATATCTTTCACATTCTCCTCGCTGTAGAGGGAGAATTTGGCGCCGGCCAGCTCCTTGCCGTTATCCGATCCTTTTTTCAGAATCTGTATGGTCCTCTTTCTCAGGTTGCTTACAACCAGCCTGTAACGGGTTACACCCTTTTCTTCTTTTATTTCCAGTCTCTTCATGAGATCGAGACTGTTAAGGCTTACCCTTCCCGTTGAGGAAATGGTAAAACAGGCATCTTCCGTCAAAGGCTCATAACCGGCGGGAGCCTGGTTCTCCACAAGATAATAGGTTCCTGCTTCCAGCTCGCCATTGATTCTGGGAATGATTCCCTTCTCATCTGTCGTAAGGTGGTCATATCCCATCATGGGAACAATATCCCGGACCTGTTTATCATCCACGTCAACTCTCTGGGGGAATAAACGGAACCACACGCCTTCCATAGGCGCTCCGGTTTCTCCGTCGATCTTTGCGGCCTCCAGTGTGAAGGGCTTGTTGATGATAGTGATCTCCGGCCATTCTGTATCCTCTTCCTGGTTGATGGTATAAGCCTCCGTGGACTGATCCGACCCATTTATCAGAATCGTCCCTTTATCATCGATCCGGATCTCCATCTTATCCTCCGGCAGCAGGGACCGGTAACCTGCGGGTGTCTGTATTTCAGTCAGGGTGTAGATCTCCTCCCTCTCCAGAGAAGCAAGAGTGATCAGACCGGTACTGTCTGAGGTAAAATGATTGTTCTCCGGATAGTTTCCTTTGCTGTCCTGAAGAGTAAAGACCGCTCCGGCCAGAGGTTCCCCTTTTTCATTTGCCTTTTTCAGCAGAATTCCCGGACGTTCATTGTGAACCTGATCCGTACGGACATTCTTTACCGCTTTGGCATAGCCGGTGCTGCTTCCTCTTTTGTAATGGACCTTGTAAGTATATCCGCCTTCTGTGTGTTCTTTTCCTTTAGGCTTTCCGCCCAGAGTCAGGGAATCACCTTCTTTGAGGATTTGAATCTTGTCATAGGATGTTACTTTGCCCTCTTTATCCGTTACGGGATTCTCCAGCTTAACTTCCATGACTTCATACTGTTCAAAGCTGACGCCCTGATCCAGTCCGGCAAAGAACCAGTAAAGAGAGGACGTATCCGAAGTCATACAGCGAAGGCTGTCCTTAACCAGTGTCATGTTTCCGGTGGCATCGGTCTTATAGACGCCGAAATATACCGGGTCATGGACATCCATAAAACGGGTATCTGACCATGTCTTCTCCACAGTAAGTCCCCATCCTCTCTGGTTGTGGACTTCGATCGCCGGGTCACTGTTGTCACGGATGGTGCCGGCATTGCCCTCACCGATGTAAGATCCCTCCACACGGTGATATTCTTTAAGGACATAGCCTTTGGGCATCTCGCTTTCCCACTCCTCCACACGGAAGAGGGTTCCAACCATGAGCTCCCGGATCTCCACACTGTAGTCTGCCGGAATCTTGGAGATTCCGCCGTTGGGAGAGCTGGTAAAGGAAGCAGTCTTTTTCTCCTGCTCCGTGAGGCTGTCAAAGTTGTTCTTGTTCATCGAAACAAAAGTGCCCTGCTCCGGATCCCAGCGACAGTAATTCTGATTCTCGTCCTTCACATAGTATTCCTGCATATAAGCGGGGGACGGCTCCTCATCGCTCTCTCCTCCCAGGAAGAGTCGGAAATTAAATGGAGTCGGGTCGTCCTTGCGGCTCAGGAGTGTCTTCCCGTCTTCCGCAAAAAGCTTCTTGGTAATGGTCAAGGTCCGGAGAGCCTCCGGATTGACATGATTATCATAATCCACCTGGGGCCGGTTAATCACCGTATCTGCTCTGACGGAGTAGTCACTGCGACCGTCCTTATCCTCATCCCGGCCTTCCAGGATCTTTTTGTTTGCCTTAACCTGGTCGTAGATGGCAGGGTTGATTCCGCATTCCGTGATATAGTAATCTTTTGTATCCTCCGGCATACGAATCTCGGCCGACTGCCCCGGTTTCAGGAAGAATACTTTATCATAAGATTGTTTTCCTGCCGGCGGCGTGTATTGCTCGGCGAATTTCACCGGCATGTTCTTTCCTGTGTAGGTTACCGTATAGCCATCGGCATCCATCTGCTCAAGCAGGCGGTAATCCTTATCCTCACCGGTTCTGTACCAGATCTGGTAAGGGAACTGCGCCAGCTTGTAATCTGCTTTCTCTGTCCCTGAAATGGTCTTGTTGAGCACTACGGTACCAGGCTTTACTGCCGCCAGATTAAAACGCATCTTCAGGTTCGAAGCACCGGCTCCCCGCTCCATATAGAACATTTTCATGGTGTGGCTGGTATAATCTTTAAAGACATACTGTCCGTCTTCATTTCTGGTAAAGATTCCGTTCAGATACGCTTCCACTTCCTGATCGGATTTCTGCGGATTCCTGGTCCGGTAATTGGATTCAAAGACCTCCCTCAGAGTTGTCTTACCGGTTCCCGTCTCGCCTTCCCTGAGACTTCTGGTCACCTCTCCGGTCCGGAAATTAATATTTCCAACCATAGCCGAGTGAACACCACCCAGGTCAAGAACCAGCTCGCCGTCCACATACAGCCAGAAATCATCATCCCCGGAGAATTCGAAGATAATATCATGTCCCCAGGCATCCAGGCCGCTGGCGGTCTGAGTGAAGGAGGCTTCCATCTCCATGCCGAAGAAATAATCTGCCTGATTTTCCTGAATCATGTAAAGCTTCTCACCCTTGCGGGGATCCAGATCAGAAAGGGGTCTTGCCAGAACATCCGTCTGATTGGTCACCGAAGTGTAGAGGCCGGGAGTCAGGTCATTGTAGGGCATGAACTGTCCGTGGGTCCTGGTTCCCCCCTTGGGTGTTAAACCAATAGCTCCCAGCTGATCATAGACCGTGAAATTCCCGTCCTCGGAAAGCCGGGCAAAATTCTGGGTGCTGTCGTAGGAAAAGTATCCACTCTCGTTATAAGTGCTGTCGATAAAGAGGTGGTTGACTTTCGTCATCTTATCATCAAAAAGAGTTTTGAGGGACTCCTGTTTTGATGTTTTGGTCACACTGGTGTTCGTCACCGGATAACCATCCACCAGATTCGTGGACAGAAGACCGGCCGCATTGGAATCCCGTCCCAGAACCTGGGTCTGGAGAGAATCTCTTGAATTGACGATCCTGTTGTTAAAATCCCTCATTTTCATGGTAATCCCATAGGTGTCATTATCGATGGTCTTTACCGTCGTCAGCTGTTCCGGTTCTGTCTTCTCGATCACTGCAAAGTAAAAATCCTCCGCCTCTGACAGGGGACAGGAGACGATTCGTCCGTCCTCTGTCCGTATCCCTGCGTACTCATAGTAGGGATCGTCCCAGGCGATAATGGTCGAATAATCATCCCCGTAACGTCTGCCATTGATATTAATCCCGATCTTTTTGCCCGCAAGAACCTGTCCGTCCTGCATCTGCGGGGCAATATATTTACGGGAGTAAGAATTATACAATTCATAATAGTAGTTGGGAGTCACGCCGTCACTTTCAAAATACTCTGTAAAATTCCACAGGGCCGTATTGATCTTGCTGCCCACCCACTGGATCACATCGCCGCTCTCGTAGCAGCGGGTCAGGGAACCGTCATGGTCCACAGCATAGAATTCATACCGTTTCAGGGCGTCATTCCATATACGGGTGTAGAGGATTACCTGCTTGCCGTCGGCGACATTGACCGTATCCGAAGCACTGACCTTATGGGCAGTGTAAACCACGATATCCTCATCGTTGAGAGCATCCGATTTCTCCACCAGATTCATACCGGCATAGTTCGATACTTTGGTACTTCCCTCAAAGCCCTCACTGGTCTTACCGTTTACCAGGCTCAGGTAATTACTCCCGCACCAGAAAAGGTATTTCCCTTCGTTCTCTCCGGAACCCGGTGTCACATGGATCCTGGAAGTGTTTCCTTCAGGCTCTTCTGCCAGTAAGACCTGATCTTTCTGAATGGTCAGATACAGCCTCTTCCCGTCGACATCCGTGGTGATATAGTAGTCCCCGTTGGAAATATAATGGAAGGTCCACTCTGTGATGTCACTGTCCTTTGATACCAGAAGATATCCATCCTTGCCCAGGACATCAGGCCGTACGATCAGATCCCGGCCGGCCAGCCTCTTTTTGCCACTGCCGCCGCGGTCCTGTCCCATGAGGGCCGTGCCGGTGATACTGGCATCATACCAGGCAATACCGTAGGTGCCTCCGTCCAGTCCCAGACGGTCCGTCTGCTCATCTTCGTAATACTCCAGCCGAAGCCTGGCATTGGTATCTGTCGCATCATTCCAGGCGGCAAAGCCGTTCCCGCCGGCATTGCCCTGCTGATTCCAGTAGTATCCGCCGCTTCCGGCGATCCGGAAAATATTCTCCTGATTGGGATTGGGGAAGGGCGTTATGGTAAATGTCGTCGCTTTCTCTTTACTGTCGAGGGAAAGGGCGTTTGTAGACTGTCTGACATACAGTTTATTCATCTGGTCATTATCATAACAGTAAACCAGGAACTGGTTCTCCTTTCCGCTCACCTGCTCAAAATAATACTTGGCGGCTCCTGCAGCATTACGTGGGGAATCCGCTGACGGTTTGGTCTTGCGGATACCGGTCCTGCTGCCGGATACGGTATAAGTAGTATTGGTCATATAGTAACCGTCGGGATGGGAAACATAAAGTCCTTTCTCTCCCAATCTGGCGATCTCTTCCACCGATGTCACCCGCTGGCTTCCGGTGTCTGCCGGTGGCTCCTTTGTCTCAACGATGGCATAGACCGAGAAGGAGTTCGCTTCAAAATTCACTGCATCCTGATCCACGGTATTTTCCACCAGTTCCACCCTTTTTTTACTCCGGAAATGAAGGGTATGGGCATCCGGGGCAAGCTCATCCTTCAATTCGATGGTCACATCTACCGGCATATCCGGCTGGACCGTCCTCCCGTTGTCCATGATGTGGATGTCAAAAAAGCGGGCGTAGCTGATCTGGCTGTCCTCCGTAACCAGCAGGCTTTCAGCCTGCTCCAGATACTGACCGTACTCTTCGGAGTCAAGAGCAATCTCCTTCACGGAAAGCTCCGCATCCGGGGAGATCTTGGCCAGGGCCGGACAGTAGATCGTCACCATGTAATCTTTTCCATCCGAATAGAGGACGCTCTCTTCATAGGTCTTCTCCACGATAGCAAACACAGAGAAGCCATCTGTACGGAACTGCAGGTCGGTTTTGAATTCACGCTCAGAAGGAAGCTCAGTGTTTTCGGGCTCCCTCAGCTTTTTACTGAATAAATAGTAGAAGAAATCCCTGACCCGATACAGCCATCTGAACTTTCCTATCTGCTTGCCCTCTTCTTTTCCCTTCCAGTCTCCCATGGGAACCTCTTTGCCTGCAAGCTCTATAGTCATGCCGCTTTTTACCACTTCCACGCCATTTTTGCCGTAGTGCAGTACCTGGGCATCGATCTCCTCTCTCAGCCGGATTCTTACCGTAACAGCTGCCTTGGGCTCCACCCGTTTCCTGTTCCGGACAAATCCCATGTCTATAAACTTTGACCTGCGGAAATCAGTGATGCCCAACTTCGCTTTCGCCTCCCTGATAAAGGGAGTGGGGTCTGTCACTTTCTTGGCATAAAAATGAGCATCCTTCGGGACCTTTGCATCTTTTTTCACAATGACAGACACTTCAAAATCAGAGCCTTTTATTGTATAGATACCGGTTAAGTATCGATTTTCGTCTTCAATGATCTCTGTGGATTCCTCCTGATCATCTCCGGAATCCGTCTGTTCCTCTTCTGTGCCATCCTCACCTTCATCCCCGGATTCCGGCTTGCCGGCTTCTGTGCCGTCCTCTCCGTCACCGGTATCTTCAGACTTCCGGGTAGCCTGCTCCTCAGAAGGCTCTGTGATATCTTCCTGGTCAGCAGGGGCTTCCACGGGCTGATCGGGCACAGTCTCGTCCATCGTCCCATTCTCAGGGGCAGAAATATTCTCCGGAAGACTCTCCTCCGGCAGGTTTTCCCCGGAAAAAGACAGTATTTCCCCTTCATCGCCGGCTGTCCCGGCCTGGGCCTTCTCCACCTTGATTCCCGACATCTTTTTTCCTGTCTGCTGATCCAGGGAGATGGCGGGAAGTATCATCAGATAGGTGGTACAGAACACAATGACTGCTGCCAGCAGCACCAGGCCATGGTTAGCCCTTCTGCCGGACCGCCCTGTCAGACGCATTTTATTCAGATAGTCTTTCATTTTCCGTCTTTTCTTCATAGAAATCAGCTATCTCCTTAAAACAATCGTATAAAAACATAAAGATATCATTCTCTGATAACATAATAGCACAGTAAACGTCTCAACATCCATCAAAATAAGCAAAAAACAATACAAATTCAGCCCCCTGACATAATTCCCGCAACATTGCAGGTATTATATCAGAGGGCTGAATCAAATCAAAAGACATCTGTCTTTCTACTCATCCTGATCATTCGTCTCTGTGGACTCCGTCTCCTCTTCGCTGTCGTTGTTCTTCTTGTCGTTCTTGTGCTTCTCGGCCTCTTTAATGGCATCTTCTTTCAGGAGTTCCAGACCGTAATTGGCGGTCTTGACGATCAGATCGTTCTCACCGGACTCATTAATGATCTCATAGAAATCTTCCTTGGCTTCATCGGTCTGTCCCAGGTTTTTCTTACACATACCGATGTAGTAGAGGGTATCGTAATCCTGCTTATACTTGTAGGAATCTTCCAGATCTTCCAGAGCGTCCGCGTATTTATAGCTGTTGAACTTGGCAACGCCGCTCTCTTTCAGCTGGGAGCCTGCGCTCTCAAAGGCTTCCTCACTCATCTCATCGTACATCTCCTTGGATGTCTTGGAAGGAAGGTCGGCCTTGCTTACCTTGGCAAGATGCTTGGAACACTCGATATAATCGTTCTGATAGAAAGCCTTGCTGGCCTTGAGCATGCTGTCGTACATGCTGTCCTTGCCGTTCGTTGTCTCATAGACGCTCAGGCTGTTCTTCAGGTCTTCATTCTCTTCTTCCAGGGACTTGTTCTTGTTCTTCAGGTCACCGATCTCGCCGTCCTTCTCGCCTTCCATCTTGTCATATTCTTTCTGGAGAACATTGTACTCCACACTGACGCCCGCCCGGACGGTGGGAATGACAAGTACGAACATGGCGACCACGCCGATGGCCAGTCCGATGATCATATAGACGAACTGCTTCCAGGTCTCCCGGTTGGGATCCTCGTAGTGATCGACGGGACGGACATTCTTCAGATTATTGTTATCCGGCTTCATCTGTTCCGGTGTCACTGCCGCGGCAAATGCCTGGGGGTCTTCTCCCAGTTCCTTAAGGTACCTTCTGGCTGTTGTATTATACTGATCTACTGCCAGAGCATGATTGAGATCTGCCTTGGCAGCTTCCATATCTCCGGCTCTCATATGCAGAAGGGCAAAGAGGATGTGACCCCGCACAAACTGGGGGGTAATGGAAAGCACCTTCTTGATCTGGATCATAGCCAGGTCATCGCTTCCCTGCTTGGCATAGGAAAGAGCCAGATTAAACTTCTTGCTGGTCTCATTGATCTCGTCGAAGACTGCCGGATGCTCTTCCATCTGCTTCACATACAGGGAAGCCACATTCTCTTCCACCGGGCTGATCTTCTCGCTCATCTTCCACTGGATATAAGCGCTGCCGCTCTCACCCATCTCATTATATACCAGACCAAGGAGATTCCTTGCGTTCTTATGCTCCTTATTATATCCAAGGGCTTTCTTAAGCAGGATCTCCGCACCGGAAAGGTCTCTCATCTGGGCCTTCTCCAGTCCGGCATTATAATAGTAATCTGCTGTATTCAGCGCCTTGGCGATGTGTTTATTATCGAAACCACAGACATTGCAAAACTGCGTGCCCAGGTTACGTCCGCATTTGATACATTTCATAACATTAGTCCTTTCATTGCTGTTATTCCGTCAGGATTCCAATCTGAAAGTCCTACTGATTGTTCGACTTCTGAAGATCCTCAACAAGTTCCGCTACCAAATCCGTGATATCCTTAAAATCATCATCAAACAGATCATTCGATCCAACATCAACACCTGTTGCCGGCTTGAACTTCTTTAATTCCATATCAAAATCTAACATGACTAAACCTCTCTTTCTATGTATATCATATCCGCAGGCACTAAAGCAGCGGATCTTTATGTCCTTATCACTGTGATATAGATAATTAACTCCCCCCTGAAGAGGAGGGAATCATTACTCTTCTCAGGTCCTCTCCGCCATCTCTTTCAGCTCTCCCACGAGATAAAGAGATCCGAGGCACAGAAGACACTCCTCGTCTGAAATCGTCTGTCTGGCAGTATAATAGGCTTCCCTGACACTGTCAAGAACAAAAACCGGACAGGAAAATGATTCTTCAAACAGCTTCCCGATCTCCCGGGCGCCGGCTGCCCTGTCCGTCCGCATCGATGTCACATAGATCCGGCGAAAAGGGATCCCGGCAAGGCTTTTGATCATTGCAGGATAATCCTTGTCCTCGCAAACCGCAAAGAGAAGGTTCCAAAGGCCGTAATCCGGATCCCCGGGATCATCAAGCTGATCACGGATCCTCAGAATGGCACCGGGATTATGAGCGCCGTCCACAAAAATACGGTCTTCGATCTCCTCCATACGTCCCGGCCAGACCATACCTTCAAGTCCGGCTGCCACTGACGCCGGCGGAAAATCCGGCAGAAGAACATGCAGCGCCAGCAGGGCAAGTGACGCATTCATCACCTGATAGCGGGCTCTGTGCCTGATGCGCAGTCTGCTAGAATTATAATAGCGGTTAACAATAGAAAAATCAATGTAATTCTTTCTTTTTTTTAAAATTATTATCTCTTCATTTTTCAGTGGATACAGGCTGGCATTACGGTCGGCGGCCACCTCTTTGATCACGGAAAATGCGCCGGGATCCTCCTCCATGACTGCCACGGGAATCCCTCTTTTGATGATGCCCGCCTTCTCCCGGGCAATCTCTTCGATGGTTTCCCCCAGAACCGCTGTGTGATCCAGACTGATGGAGGTGATTACGCAGAGGACCGGAACCGTCAGAACGGTGGCATCCAGTCTTCCCCCCAGTCCTGTCTCCATAATACAATAGTCGATCTCCTCCTCCCGGAAGATCAGAAGACTCATAAGAAAAAGGACTTCAAAATAGGTGAGAGGACCTAACCCTTTCTCCATTCCCTCTTCCATGAGAGAGAGAACCCGGTCAAAAGCCCCGGCTGTCTTCTCCTCGGACACCATCTGCCCGTCAATCCGGAAACGCTCTCTTACCGTAACCAGATGGGGAGAGGTAAAGAGAGCGGTCCGATATCCTCCCGCCCTCAACATGCTGTCCAGAAAGGCACAGACAGAACCTTTTCCGTTTGTGCCTGCAACATGAATCACCCGAAGATTTCTTTCCGGGTGATCCAAAATGTCCAGGTAAGAGGACAGGTTATCCAGGCTGGCTTTGGCGCCGAACTTTGGAATGTCATTGAGACGTCGCTCCATTTCAGCGTATACCATCGTCTTATTTCCTCAATTGTGCCAGACGTTCTGCAACCTGATCAGCCATAGCTGTATACTTGGCCAGTTTAGCCTTCTCTTCTTCTACTTTGGCTGCCGGCGCCTTGCTTAAGAAACGTTCGTTATTCAACATGCCGTTGGCTCGTTTGATCTCACCGGCCAGTCTCTTCTCTTCTTTGACCAGACGGGCAATCTCCTTATCAATATCCACAAGGTCCGCAAAGGGAATGTAGATAACTGCATCCGGGATTACTGTGGATACCGCATCCTCCGGGATTCCTTCCCTGTCGGCCTGAACCACGACTTCAGAAGCGTGGGCCAGAGTGGCAAAGAATAACCTGGAGTGCTCAAAGTATCCGCGGATCCCGTCTTTCTCCGATACCACATAAACTTTTGCCTTTCTGCTGGGCGGAACATTCATATCCGCTCTGAGATTACGAATATTGCGGACAGCGCCCTTGATGGCTTCCACTTCCGCCTCTTCTTCGGCGAAGTTGAACCGTTCCTCATATACCGGCCACTCGGAGATCATGATGGACTCTTCCTCCTCCTGAAGACTCATGAAGATCTCTTCCGTGATGAAAGGCATGAAAGGATGAAGCAGCTTTAAGGCGATGGACAGTACCTTCTTTAATGTGAAGAGGGCTGCCGCCTTGGTCTCGTTGTCATCCTGGTAGAGACGGGGTTTCACCATCTCGATATACCAGTCACAGAATTCCTCCCATACAAAATCATAGATCTTGGCCACGGCGATACCGAAATCATAATTATCCATGTTCTCGGTAACCTCCCTTACCAGATGATTGGCCTTGGAGAGAATCCATTTGTCCGCGGCAATCAGGTCGTCCAGACTGACTCCGGACAGATCTGCTTTCTCTATATTCATCAGCATGAAACGGGAAGCATTCCATACCTTGTTGGCAAAATTACGGCTGGCAAGAATCTTCTTCTCGGAAAATCTCATATCATTGCCGGGAGCGTTGCCTGTTACCAGGGTCAGTCTCAGAGCATCCGCGCCGTACTGCTCGATAACCTCCAGAGGATCGATACCATTTCCAAGGGATTTACTCATCTTTCTGCCCAGCTCGTCCCTGACCAGACCATGGATCAGAACGTCTTTAAAGGGAGAGACTCCGGTATGCTCATATCCGGAGAATACCATTCGGATTACCCAGAAAAAGATGATATCGTAACCGGTTACCAGCACTGACGTGGGGTAGAAATAATCAAGATCCTCGGTCTTCTCCGGCCATCCCAGAGTGGAGAAAGGCCACAGGGCGGAGGAGAACCAGGTATCTAAGGTATCTTCATCCTGGGTCAGGTGAGTGCATCCGCATTTGGGACATACAGAGGGTGCTTCACGGGACACTACAATCTCGCCGCACTGGTCACAATAGTAGGCCGGGATCCGGTGTCCCCACCAGAGCTGTCTGGAGATACACCAGTCACGGATATTCTCCAGCCAGTGGAGGTAAGTCCGCTCAAAATGCTGGGGAACAAAGCGCAGCTCTCCGGTCTTAACCGCCTGAATAGCCGGTTTGGCAAGCTCATCCATCCGCACAAACCACTGCTTCTTGATCAGCGGCTCTACCGTCGTGTGGCAGCGGTCATGGGTACCTACATTGTGATCGTGGGCACGTACCTTAACCAGATAGCCCTCTTCCTCCAGTTCCCTGACCAGAGCTTCTCTGCATTCATAGCGGTCCATTCCGGCATATTTGCCGGCATTCTCATTCATGGTACCGTCATCATTCATGATATTGATCTCCGGCAGGTCATGACGTTTGCCCACTTCAAAGTCGTTGGGGTCATGAGCCGGTGTAATTTTAACCGCGCCGGTACCGAATTCTTTATCAACATACTCATCGGCAATCACAGGGATCTCCCGGTTCATTATCGGGAGAAGGACCTTCTTGCCGATCAGGTCCTGATATCTCTCATCATCCGGGTGAACAGCTACCGCTGTATCTCCCAGCATCGTCTCCGGTCTGGTGGTGGCGATCTCAATCACCTGGTCCGACCCGATCACCGGATAATTAATGTGCCAGAAATGTCCTTTCTGGTCTTCATATTCCACTTCGGCGTCAGAGATGGATGTCTGACATACCGGACACCAGTTGATGATCCTGGAGCCCCGGTAGATATATCCCTTTTCATAGAGGCGGATAAATACTTCCAGAACTGCCTTGGAACATCCCTCATCCATGGTAAAGCGCTCTCTGTCCCAGTCTGCGGAGGAACCCAGCTTCCTAAGCTGGCTGACGATCCGTCCGCCGTACTCTTCGCGCCACTGCCAGGTTCTCTTCAGGAAGCCTTCTCTTCCCAGTTCCTCTTTATCGATGCCCTCTTCTCTGAGTTTATTGGTAACCTTGACCTCCGTGGCAATGCTGGCATGGTCGGTTCCCGGCTGCCACAGGGCATTATAACCCTGCATTCTCTTGTAGCGGATCAGAATATCCTGGAGAGTATTATCCAGAGCATGACCCATGTGAAGCTGCCCCGTAATATTGGGCGGGGGCATCACGATGGTGAAAGGCTCCCTGGACCGGTCAACTTCCGCATGGAAGTATTTCTTATCCATCCATTTCTGATATAATCGATCCTCAATCTCTGCAGGATTGTAGGTCTTATTCATCTCTGTTGCCATTTATATTTCCTCCTGAATTGTATTCTAAATCATTGTGTCACGGGAAGGCTTGTCACATAACTTGCATCTTCCCTGCCGATCTGGCTTCGGAACTGCTTCTGCAGACCCCGGATAAAACGTTCATAGACCCTGTTGCACTCTTCTTCCCGGCCTCCCTCGCTCAGCTGGTACATTTTCCGGAAAACCCGGGCATAATCACTGGCCTGGAAACCCACCTTCATCTGGGCATAGTCATCCTGGAAGGTAGTCAGCACCAGATCGGAATTCCCGATGGCCCGGATCTCTTCCTCCGCCTTATCCAGCCCTTCATTCAGGGCGATGATCGAATAGTAATAATACAGCGACTTTTCATCCGATGCATACTGGTAGGCTTTCAGGAAATGTATCCTGGCATCCTTAAAACGGAAAAGCCTGGTCAGGGCAGCACCGTAATTGTGGTGAATGGCCCCCCGCTCAGCATCCGTCAGGCCATCCTGCTTGAGGGCTGCCTTATAATGGACACAGGCCATATCCGCCCGGTCGCTGCTGAAAAACAGATCCCCCAGCCATTTGCACTGCTGGTGGATTGGGGCATTCTTAAGAATGCGGTATTCATCCAGAATCCCCCGGATTTCCTCCTCGGAATAATAATTCCCTTCCCGGAAAAGAGCGGCAAAATATTTCATCTGATCTCTGGCAGGATCCTCCAGCTTGTAGAGAGTCCGGTACAGCTTATCCAGCCGGAGCCCGTCCCTGATAAAGGTAAGAAGACTCCGGTCCGGCAGGGTATGCAGATAGCAGATCAGATGATTCCTCATATAATAACACATTTCTTCATAAGAAAAAATGCAGATTCCCGTATCATCAAACCGGTAGCCCTTGGCAGCCACACGGCCGATACATTGCAGTGATTCTCTCATCCTTACTCCTCCTCAACTTCTCGATATCCGTCCGTCTCTTTAAGAGATCAGCCCGAAGGGAAACATGGTGATCTTATGAGTTCCGGGGAACATTTGCCCGAATCCCATATCTTCGATCAGAATCGTCCCTTCCGTGGGGGAGGAAAATTCCACGGTAAGCCTCAATCTGGTTGTCTTAGGCGGTCTTTTGGGGATGTCTTCCAGCTCGCAGGAAGCCACCTCAATCTCATTCTCCACCGTATTGTGATAGAAGAACTCCACCCTCTGGCTCTTGTCCATGATAATATCCATGGATCCCCGGGTGTTGTACCATTCTTTTCCGATGGTGGTGATGGGCACGTAATTCGCCTTTCCGCCCTCGGAAGTGATCACGCCCACGGTATGATAGACCATGTCCGGTCCTTCACAAAGAATCATACCTTCCCGCATCATGTTCACCGTGCCAAGTCCCAGCAGACAGGATCCGTTGGCATAGAGATTCTGTCCCATGAAAACCCGTCTTCCGGCGCACATACAGGTGAGGGTCTTCTTCATCCAGTTCCCCTCAAATCCATCTCCCGTCAGGTAGATGATGGAGGCGGAATTCTTCGCCAGAAACTGGCGGATCATTTTACTGAAAAGCTGATCCCGGTCCGGGGCATCACGGAAGATCCCTTCCTCTGCCAGGTCAATGGTCTTAATCTCTGCCCGGTAGCCCTTCTTCCTGGACCGGCGAAGCTGGTCAATCAGGACACAGTTAAGGGTATCTCCTGTGTAATCAAACAGAAGGGTATTCCGGTCCCACATCATTTTTTCCTGATGGAATACATACTCCACAAAAGCTCTTTGCCTTGTGATGATATGTATGTCATGTCTCTCTTTGAATTCCTTCGGCAGCAGGGAAGAAAGCAGGTCGCGGTTCTCATCCGTGGCTTCCTCCATGGTCATCACCACGTTGCTGTAATCATCCCAGTGGAGCTTCTGAACCTGCATATATCGAAGAAGAGCCGTCAGCCCGTTCTCAATAAAGCTTCCCTCATCTTCCGCTACAGGAAAAGACTCCTCGTGGGTTTCATGGACTCCCTCGTCATAGACACTGAACTGGAGAGAGGCCCTCCCGAAATCAAGGCCGAGAAATTTCCTGGTTTCAAGTTGTTCCATAATCAATAGCCTCCAAATGATCGGCCTACAACAGCTGCAGCTGGGTATCCGCAAAATATGCTTTCATCAGATAGTCATCCAGTTCCATGGGGTCCGCTTCCTCCGAAGCCAGGTGGTTGAGGGCGAAGAATCGGCTGTCCTCACCGGTGTAATCAAAGGATTCAAAGGATACGTTTTCCGTATTCTCCAGAGGAAGATCATTCTCCTCCAGTCTGTAATTCACATGATCCCTCTGGTAGAGATGGAGATGACATACATAGAGTCCCGGAAGAATCTCAGTCATCCTCTTCTCCCGGAAAGAATCTTCCTCTCCCTCAATCTCGTAGAGGAATACAATCTTACTTCCTGCCCTGGAATGGCAGGTGACGAAATTCATCTCCTCATAATGGATCGGAAGGGTCACATAATCACTGTAAGCGTGATAGACCGGCAGGTACAGCTCTTCTTCCAGAAGCTCCCGGATCACCTGGGCCGCCGCCTCGCTGATCCGCTCATGCCAGTCCTTCTTCTCCGCAAAATAATAGAGAAAACTGATCTTGGATGCCCGGCTCTTTATATGGCCGGAAATGATCTGCTGGCCGATGATCACATGCATGTAATCCGGCAGCTTCACCGTGCCCTGCATCTCCTTATCCAGGGCGTACTCCAGATAACGGCTGCAGATCTCATCCTCAGGATCCGTCTCGTAGAAAGACCGGTAGACCGGGAAGACGCCGTCCGTATCATTGTCGGCAAAGGCGGCCTGGGTCAGGATCCTTCTCTCAAAATCCGATGTGGGAAGCTCGAACTTCCGGCTTCTCTCCCAGATGCTTAAGAGGTCTTCCGTCTCTCCCTGAAAATGTTTCATCAGGTAGGTCAGGGTCTTTCTGGTATTTTTCTTTCGGATAAATGCGGTATATGCCAGGGAGAGTGTGGTCTCGTCATACTCTCCTTTATAGTAATTAATACCGTATTCCGCCAGCCTCATCCGTTTCTCGGCACCCATGATGGTACAGCCGTAAAGCTCAATGCCGAAGAAAGTATTCTCGATCATGCCGACTTCCATATAATAATCCATCAGGGTCTTCCGATATCCTACGGAGATATTGGAATAGTCGATCTTATCGAGCCATCTGGCCAGCTCTTCCTTGTTCTGGTGGTTCTCGTAATAGGTCAGGAGCTTCTGCACTGCCCGGACCTGCATCCAGTCCATATAGTCGCTGTTGCCGATGATCCGCTGCAGAACCGGCAGATCCTCATTTCGGACGGTACGGTCCACCGCTACGGATTCCACCAGAAGAACCTTCCGGTTGACCAGGTTCTTCCGTCTCCATTCCGCCGGGAAACCGGCCAGGGACAGATACTCCTTTGTATCATAGTCAATGCCACTGACGTAGCGCTGTTCATTCTTATCGGTAAAATAGAAGGTGGTCCTGGAATTATAGGCTTCCACCACCGTCTGTCCTCCGGAGATCGGGTAATATTTCTCCTCCCCGTTCTCGGGACAGACCACATAGACCCCTACCATATAGGGGTTATGACAGATCAGCTTCCGGTAGAAAAGGATGTCGCAGACTGCCTTCCAGTTCTCCGGCAGCTCCAGAAGTTCCTTCTGGAAATGAGTGTAGAGGAAAGCCAGGTGTTCGTTGATCCTGCCCTTCAGGAGCTGCTCCGTAATAAAGGGAAGAATCTTGGAATAGTAGGCACCGTAAACTTCCTCATAATCCTCCCTGTGCTTGAGGACATTCGTATAGAGGTAGGCCTTCTCCAGATAATCCAGACTGTTGCTGTAGGTAAAATAGATCAATACCCTCTGGGGAATCCTTTCGTATTGCTCAAAATCCATACTCCGGATGAAAAACTCATTGAGACCGATGATCTTCAGGTTGGATTCCACCGCAAGACGGAAATAGTCGTGATAGTCCCTGCCGATCCGGTTCCCCTTGATGAGCTGGGAACAGATCAGCTGCAGGAAAAGATCATCCGGCTCCACCTCATAGAGCTTGACACCCATATGATAGATGGCAGGATTGTAATACTTAAAATTCATTGCCAGGCGGGCAAACTGGTGGGACAGAGGCAGAGATACATAACCGTACCGCAGTCCCCAGCGGAATATATTGATCTCAAAGGTTGACAGCTCCTTCATGTAGCTGGGATTCTCATTGAGGATCTCGCAGGCCTCATAATAAAGGAGACAGCTGTTATTTCCGCTCTCAAAAAGCATCTTGATGGTGTCATACTGAAGTGCTTTATTGTAGACATATTCCCGATCCAGATAGATCAGCATCCAGAGGGCCTGGGCTTTGTAATCCGAGTCCTCGTAAAACTTGCGGATGGAAACCACGGCCTTGCTGATGGCCTCCGGCGTCTTGTGGTACATCGCCTTCAGATAAAGCAGATAATTCTTCTCTGCCGCACTTAATGTCACCTTTTCCCGGTCGATCCGGTCCAGGGTCTCTTTGGCCGCCTCCAGCTGGGATTCCATCAGGTAAAGATGAGCCCGGTACATCTGCCAGATGATATCGCCGGCAGCATCGTACAGATCCTCCACCGTTCTCCCGGAACTCTCGATAAAGTCCTCAAAGCCGATACTTCCCGTACGGAAATAGAGATAGTTGTGCATCAGCTCCGCCTTCTGCCGGCGGATCCGGTTCTCCCGCTCTTCTTCTCTGGTATATTCGGGAAGAGTCCCCCACCATTCCACGGGAATCTCAAACTTCTGCCGCACCGTCTCGATCCGGATCACATCACTTCCCATGACAAAGCTCTGATTCTTTACCACCTCGACGGTCAGCTTTCCATCCTCAAAATAATCACTGTTAAAAGAAGAAACAGACAGATCCACCTGTCCCTTCTCACTGCTGACACGCCCTTCCAGGTAGCCGTAATCCGACAATGTCAGAAGAATGGAATCCTTCTCTTTGCCCACATCCAGGATCAGTCTTTTCTCCTCCAATGCAAGCTTAGTGGGTGTCTTGTATCCGGCCGCCGTCAGAAACTCTTCCACAATGAGATTCTTAGACCGGCTCTTTAATAAACTGTGGTACATGGACTGTTCTAAAGGCTTCTCCTTCAGAAATACTTCGGCAAAATTCGGCAGAAAGAACAAGCTGACCGCCTCGGCCCGGTTGGCCTTATAAAGGCGCAGGAATCCTTCCATATCCGAGATCCTGCCCACAGAGGTCTCCGCGCTCCGCCTTACCACCTGAATATGGTAGGGAATATTGTATTCCCCTCCGTTGGTAATCAGAACAAAATCCCCTTCGAACTCTGTGTCAGCCACGGAGAGCTTCCCCTTAAAATAAAAGGGAATCTCCTTGCGTGTTGCCTCGAATTCCTTGACTTCCGTATCCACTTTGTCATTCGTTGAATAAATGAATCCCTTGACAGGAAGCCGGTTCTCGCTCTCCACCACGAAGGAATCCCGGTATACCCGGCCTTCCTCCACCTCGATCTCCAGATTGGTCACCGAGAGGCTGACCACCGGCATCTTCCCTGCTTCCGTTGATTCTCTGATTCTAATCTCTTTCTCCAAGACGCTACCACCAATCATTTATTTCTATAAACTATATTTATGTAAAGGTCAAAAGCTGTATGGGCCTGCTATATCAAGAAGGCCTCAGGGTACTCTCCGGAGTAAATGTCCTGTGTCTGTACTGATATACTCCCCCGGCAATCTCCATCTCCACATAGGAAACGGAATCATCCGCCCTTCTGCGCCCGCAGCTTCCCGGGTTCAGATAAGGCCGGTCTCTCCGGATCCCCTCCTCGAAACGGTGGGTATGGCCGAAGAGCATCAGGTCGTACTCTTCCGGCTTTCTCCGGGCCTTCCTTCTGTCATGGATCATATAAAAACAAACACCCTCCAGCCGAAACAGTCTCTCCGCCGGAAGATCCCGCAGGCTGCCGTCGTTATTTCCCCGAACAGCCAGTACCGGAGCAATCTCCTCAAAACGGTTTAAAACCTGCCGGCTGCACACATCTCCCAGATGAAGGATCCTCTCGGCTCCCCGGTCTTTCAGGTGTTGAAAAAAGTCCGGCCACAGACTGTCGTGACTGTCTCCCAGAATAAGGATCTTCATGGGTCAGCTCCCTCTCTGTCATTCTTCTTGATATTCCTCTGCCAGACGTTCCAGGCGGAAGCGGTAATCCGCCAGACTCTTTGCCTTCAGCAGCTTCTTTCCGGCCGCTCCTGCATGGGGAAAATGCATGATCATATGCGTCCAGATCTCCTTCATTTTAAAGAGGGCATTGTTCCCAATGGCTTCCTGGTAGCGGTCACACAGAATCCTCATAAAGGCAAACCATTTCTCCTTATCCTCCGCTTGTCCGTCCCGGACACAGGCCGCCAGCTGAGGGTTGGCAATCAGGCCTCTGCCCAGCATAACCGCACAAATATGAGGAAAACGGTCTTCCACCATCCTTACATCTTCAGGGGAATAAAGATCTCCGTTATAACAGACGGGATGGCGGCTTATGGCCAGGGCCTGCCCAAAGGCTTCCGGCCTGACCGGCCTCTTATAATAATCCTCCCGCACCCTGGCGTGAAGAATCACTTCGCTGATGGGATAATCGTTATAAATCTCCATCAGGGCCATGATCTCTTCCGGATCTTCCATGCCCAGCCGGGTCTTAACCGAGATCCTGAGAGGAATCTTATCAAAAACAGCATCAAAAAATTCCCGAAGTCTGTCGGGATAGGCAAGAAATCCGCTGCCCTTTCCCCTGGACACCACGGTGCCGGAAGGACAGCCCAGATTAAGATTGGCCTCGGTATATCCGAGGTCTGCCAGCATATTCACTGTCGTCAGAAACTTGTCCGCCCGGTTGGTGAGAATCTGGGGAATCACGGGAATGCCCCGGTTATTATCCGGCGCAATATCCTTCTTCTCCTTCCTCATCAGACTCGCCTGATCCTTAGGGTCTATAAAGGGCATATAATACCGGTCACAGCCTCCAAAGCACTCATGATGAGTATTACGGTAAATGTATCCGGTAATCCCTTCCATGGGCGCGGCGTAGTACCTCATAAAGACGGTTCCTTTCTGATGGACATAGTAATGCATTGTAGTTATTATACTCCATGAGGGGCCCTATCCGCAAGCTTGTTTCATATATTCTGAAAAGAATGGTATACTGATAGAATAATTACACAAAGAAAGAAGGATTTCCATGCCATCAAACACAAAAAGTCCCTTAATAAAAGAAATATCCCCCGTTGCCCGCATTCATACCGACTACCCGACCAAATTCGGGATCCCCAGGCAGTGCGGCCTGGTGGAATCGGAGGGCATCATCCTCTTCGAGCCGGAATATGCCAATCCGGACTGCCTGAAGATGATCGAAGGCTTTTCCCATCTCTGGCTGATCTGGGGATTCTCGGAAAATGAAGGAGCCTCCTGGTCTCCTACCGTCCGGCCGCCCCGGTTAGGGGGCAACCGCAGGGTCGGAGTCTTTGCCTCAAGATCTCCCTTCCGTCCCAACGGCCTGGGACTTTCCGTAGTCCGGCTGATCCGGACAGAAAATCACATGGAACGAAGTTTCTACAAAGGTCCCGCCCTCATCGTGTCGGGAGCCGACCTGATGGACGGCACTCCCATTTACGACATCAAGCCCTACATGCCCTACTCCGACTCCGTCCCCCAAGCCTCCGGCGGTTATTCCGCAGGCGCCAGGGATCACTGTCTGAGTGTGGATTTCCCGGAAGACCTTCTGGCAAAGATCCCCGAAAAGAAAAGAGAACCTCTGATCAAGGCTCTCTCACTGGATCCGCGGCCATCCTACCATAAAGACCCGGAACGGGAATACGGAATGCCATATGCGGAGTTCGATATTCATTTTCAAGTGGACGAAGAAAGGCTTAGGGTGACTGGTGTCTATTTGTCAAAAGGCTCTCCCGTCAGTAATTCATAAGCCTCTTTATACTTATCCACGGTTTTGGCAATAACATCATCCGGAAGCAGATAATCGCTGTCGGGATTGGCCTTGAGCCAGTCCCTCACGAACTGCTTGTCAAAGGAGGGCTGTCCCTTACCCGGCTCATAGCCCTCTCTGGGCCAGAAGCGGGAACTGTCCGGAGTCAGCATCTCATCGCCGATCACGATACGGCCATCTTCATCCAGGCCGAATTCAAACTTGGTATCTGCGATAATGATTCCTCTCTCCCAGGCGTACTCGGCACATTTCTTATAAAGGGAAAGGGTGTACTCCTTCAGAACAAGGCCGAGATAGCTGCCCTTTCCGGGGAAGGCTTCCTCCAGAATCTCGCAGGACCTCTCATAGGAGATATTCTCATCGTGCTCTCCGATCTCCGCCTTGGTGGATGGTGTGTAAATGGGTTCGGGAAGCTTCTCGGATTCCTTCAGTCCCTCCGGAAGTTTAATCCCGCAGACTGTGCCGTTCTTCTGATAACTGGCCCAGCCGCTGCCGGTAATATAGCCCCGGACAATACACTCCACCGGAAGCATGGTAAGCTTTTTGCACATCATGGTCCTGCCCTCGAATTTCTCCTGGCGGAAAAACTCCGGCATATCATTCACATCCACGGAAATCATATGATTATCCACAGTGTTCTTCGTAAAATCAAACCAGAACCGGGACATCTGTGTCAAAACCTTTCCCTTATCGGTTACATCATTCTTCAGTATTACATCAAATGCGGAAATACGGTCCGTGGCTGTAAGAATCAGACTGTCTCCATTATCATAGATCTCGCGGACTTTTCCTTCTTTGACAGGTTTGTATGTCTTCATGTCATTCCCCTTTCTGTTTTGTCTTACTCTTCTTTTCTTTTTCCTTCAAAATCTTCGGATAAGAACGGCACACATCAGACAGGCAGCAGCGCTCACAGTAAGGCGTCGTCCTTGCTGTACAGACTTCCCGTCCGTGATATACCAGCCGATGGCAAAGATCATTGCCTTCCTCCGGCGGAATGATCTTCCACAGGGCCATCTCCACCTTTTTGGGATCCTTAATATCATCCACCAGGCCGATCCGGTTGCTGAGCCGGATGCAGTGGGTATCCGTCACAATAGCCGGCTCCCCAAACACATCCCCCATGATCAGGTTGGCACTTTTTCTGCCCACACCGGGCAAAGCCAGAAGCTCGTCAAAGGTCTTCGGAACATTTCCATCATACCGGTCCCGGAGGATCCGCATACACTTACTGATATCCCGGGCTTTACTCCGGCCAAGACCACAGGGCTTCACAATGGCCTCGATCTCCTCAGGCTCCGCAGCCGCCAGCGCCTCAACATCGGGATATTTGGCATAAAGGTCCTGAACAATGATATTGACCCTCTCATCCGTACACTGGGCTGCCAGACGAACACTGACCAGAAGCTTCCATGCCTCATTGTAATCCAGCGTACAATCCGCATCCGGGTATTCTTTTTTAAGGCGGTCGATCACAATCGCCGCCCTCTCTTTCTTTCTCATGAGTATCCTCTTATAAGCTGTTCTCTGTGACTAGTACCTGGCGCAAACAGCACGAATCGATCCCGCAAACATACGACAGAGCTTTCCGGTGTGTTCCACAATATCATAAGACATATCGTGATGGATCCAGTCCATCATCTGCCCGTAGATCTGATTCTTCAAAAAGCTGACGATATATTCCATATCCTCTTCCGGAACATTCTCCGCATAATCCCTGGTAGCTATATAATCTCTGGTAATATATTCACAGATCTTCATCAGCTGGAGCTCGTAAAACTCCTTGTTGGAGTTAGACGCACATAAAATATGATAAATCGCCTTCCGATGTTTGACCACCAGTTGAAGAGCCGACTCAATATGCTCCTCAAAACCGGCCTCTGCAGGCAGGTTGCGAATGGTATCGTCCGTCATCTCTACAACGATCTCCTCCAGCAGGGAAGGGATATCCTGGAAATGATAATAGAAAGAGTTGCGGTTCACTCCGCAGTCCTCCACAATCTCCTTGACGGTAATCTGGGAAATGGGGCGCTCATTTAACAATCGTATAAAAGATTGTTTGATTACTCTCTTTGCATAGGGGGGCATACGGTTTATCCTCTCTGAATATTGTTAGTCAAGTTTTTTTTCATGCCCTCATCATATCACAGATTCCTTTAATTGTTAACAAATCTTCTGGTATGTTCCATCACTTTTTCCAGTTCCGCCAGGTCCTTCCTGACATTCCCGGTCTCCAGAGAATGATTGCCCTTTTCCGTGATGTGAACCGGGATCTGCCTTTTTTCGCACTCTTGTGCTAAAGCTCCCGTATCCGCCCAGGGATCCGAAGTCCCGTGAAAAACAATAATACGGTTATTCAGGCTTTCTTCTTCCCCGACAAAAGCAAAGGTCTCCACCAGAGGCGTATAAAAAACATGCCTCACCGAAAGCCCGTGTTTTTTCGCATAGGCCGCCGCAATCGTGGTGCCGATGCTCTTGGAAATAAAAAGAATCTCGTCATATTCAAAATAATCGATATCTTTCAGAATCTCTTCTGCCTGGGACAGTCCTGTCTCAAAAGCCTGTCTTGTTTTCTTTTCATCTCCCCGGATTCTTTTGGGAAAATTACGGTAGGGAACCCCCACCACAGAAAAGCCGGCCTCCCCGGCCAGCTTCCTGCTGTAATATAAAAGCGGTTTATCCACGTGATATCCGATTCCCGGGAATATAACTGCCAGTTTTTTCATTTTCATCTCTCTCCTTAAAGGTACCCGGTACCTTTCCGACGATTACCAGTTATTCTGAAACTGTATCCTCATCAATTCTCTGTACTGTATGTTTGCTCTGGTCGGAACTCTGCCCGGCTTTGGTCAGATCCGCTTTTTCTTTGTACTCATTCACAGTAATCGTATACTGACTGTCACCCTTTACATAGACAGTTCCGTCTGTCCCCTTGATCGTGACAGTATTTCCTTTTTCATCCAGAATCTTTCCTTCCGATGAAAGGGTGGTCAGGGAAGAGTCGCCGGTTACGATCCAACTGCTATCCTTACTGATAGTCATATTGCAATAACCGGAATCTCCGCCACTCCCGGCGTTGGACTCGTCATCCAGAACTGCACCGGTAAGGGTACTTCCCTCTGTAAGATACAGATCAAGAGTACTGATGGAGTCCCAGATCACATCGCCTTCCATCTTCTGACTGATTCCGGTAAATGTGCTTTTTGCCCCGTTCTGGCCGGCAGATCCCCAGCCGCGCTTATTGCTGTTTCCGGTGCACTTTAAGAAAAAGTCATTCTGGTCGGCATATTTAATATTGACATTGTTCAATATGAAGGAGGATTCCGTGTTAGTGGTATAGAACATGCCGCCGTTTTTGGCAGTCAGAGTTCCTCCCTGCATATCAAAGGTGCTGGTTCCCTCTTCAGAATCACCGGACATACTCTGATAGAGGATCACATTCCATGTACAGTCGTTCTGCTCGTTCTCCGGCATATTTCCGGAAAGATCCACATCATAGAGCCGCAAAGTGTTCTTGCCCTCGATACAGACCGCCTCAGAATTCGTGGCAGTAAGATCGGCATTAGCCACTGAGATATCCGCCGTTGTATATACGGCAGGAGATCCTGTTCCATTGGATGTAAATGTTCCGCCGTCGATTACCATGGTTCCACCGCCACGGTCACTTCGAATGGCCGCAGAGGACTGACCCTCCGTTGTGGCATTGACATTCCAGGCATAGAGAGTCCCGCCGCCCGCAACGTGAAGTCCGCCGGATGTGTCCTTCTTCGTTGCGATGGTAGTATCTGTCACATAGGTCTTTGCCTTGTCCCCGTAAGAGAAAATACCGGCTCCTCCAGCTGCATCCGTGCTGATTGTACTGTTCTTTACGGTAAGGTTCCCTTCCGTGTTCAGAATGGCCGCTCCCACTCCATAAAAGCTGGAGCTGTCACCCCCTGTGCTGTTCTCGGAAGTCCTGCTGACTGTGACTTGATCCAGGGTCACACCTGCACCGTTTTTCACAAGAACGGCATTCTCATCCGTTCCTTCAGACTTATAGGTCTCCCCGGATACCGTCGTGTTCTCTGTAAAAGAATTCAGTGCATCGTAAGACTCCGGCTGGGAGGACTGACCTCCGGGTCCTCCGGGCATTTGTCCGCCCGGCATCTTCATTCCTCCGCCATAGACTGTGATTTCCTCAGCAGAGCCATCTTCATCCAGTTCTTCAGCAACCATATCCCCTTCCTTTATATCGGAAAGAGAAACTTCTTCATTCTGCTGATCACTTCCATCCGATTTCTCAGAAGCCTTCCCATTCTGATCAT
>CACXGS010000027.1 GCA_902767195.1 uncultured Lachnospiraceae bacterium
GGACCAAATATAATGGTGCTCCCTATATCATTCAGCGGGCCGGAGAAGCTGCCTGTTCCGAGGAAGGAAGAAAGCAGATTGAAAGACAGATTGCCTATTATATGGAGAATGCAAAAATCATCCTTGAAGGGCTGAAAAGTGCCGGCTATACAGTGTTTGGGGGAGTCAATGCTCCCTATATCTGGCTGAAAACACCGGGGCAGATGACCAGCTGGGAATTCTTTGATTACCTGCTTTCGGAAGCAGGGGTAGTAGGGACGCCCGGCTCCGGATTCGGCCCCCACGGAGAGCATTATTTCCGGCTCACAGCCTTTGGAAGAAAGGAAGATACCGAAAAGGCGATTGACAGGATACAGAAATTGTAAGGAGAATCAGACGATGGCAAAATATATCTTTGTGACCGGAGGAGTTGTCTCCGGTCTGGGAAAGGGAATAACCGCGGCGTCTCTGGGGAGGCTGCTTAAAGCCAGAGGCCTGAAGGTTGCTGCCCAGAAGCTGGATCCCTATATCAATGTAGACCCGGGTACCATGAGTCCCTATCAGCACGGGGAAGTATATGTTACGGAAGACGGTGCTGAGACCGATCTTGATCTGGGTCATTATGAACGTTTTATCGATGAAGATCTTACAAAATATTCGAACCTTACCTCCGGGAAGGTCTACTGGAATGTTCTGAACAAGGAACGAAGGGGAGAGTATCTGGGTTCAACGGTCCAGGTAATTCCCCATATTACCAATGAAATTAAGCATTTTGTATATAGGGCCGGTCAGGAAACAGATGCGGACATTGTGATTACAGAGATTGGCGGCACGATCGGAGATATCGAATCCCAGCCCTTTCTTGAGGCAGTCCGGCAGATTTCTCTGGAACAGGGAGCCGGAAACAGTCTTTTTATCCACGTGACCCTGGTTCCCTATCTGCACGGTTCCGGGGAGCACAAATCCAAACCGACCCAGCATTCCGTCAAGGAGCTTCAGGGCATGGGGATCAAGCCGGATATCATTGTCCTGCGATGTAACGAAGCACTGGAGGAAAGCATTTTTCAGAAAATTTCCATGTTTTGTAACGTAAAGGAAGACTGCGTTATTGAAAACAGGACGATGGACAATCTCTATAAGGCGCCGCTGATGCTGGAGAAGAGCCGGTTTTCAGAGGTTGTATGCCGGGAACTGGGCATCGAAACACCCCCGCCGGATCTCAGAGAGTGGAAAGAGTTGCTTGACCGTATACAGGGACTTGACAGAGAGATTACCATAGGCCTTGTCGGGAAATATGTCCAGCTCCATGATGCCTATCTGTCTGTTGCGGAAGCCCTGACTCACGCAGGCTTTGCCAATGATACCCATGTGAAGATCGACTGGATTAATTCAGAGGAACTTCTGGAAGACAATTATCAAGAACGCTTATCCAGGGTTGACGGAATTCTGGTTCCGGGAGGCTTTGGAGACCGGGGCGTAGAGGGGATGATCATGGCAGCCGGCTACGCCAGACAAAGGGAGATTCCTTATCTTGGGATCTGTCTTGGCATGCAGATTGCTGTGATCGAGTATGCCAGGCATGTTGCCGGAATACCGGATGCATGTTCCGGCGAATTCCACGATGCCTCCGATTCCAGGGTCATTGATTTCATGCCCGGTCAGTCGGATCAGGTGGATAAAGGAGGAACCCTCCGCCTTGGCAGTTATCCCTGTCGAATCCTGCCGGGAACCCTGATGGAAAAATGTTACGGGATGAGGGAGATCAGGGAAAGGCATCGACACCGCTATGAGTTTAACAATGATTACCGGGAGATTCTCACAGAGAAGGGATTGTGTCTCTCCGGTCTTTCCCCGGATCAGAATCTGGTGGAGACCGTGGAGATTGCAGAGCATCCCTTTTATCTGGGGGTCCAGTATCATCCCGAGTTTAAATCCAGGCCAAACAGGCCTCACCCGGTGTTCCGGGAATTTATCAAAGCAGCAAAAAAGAGGAGTGAGGAGAGATGAAACCTGACAGAAAGCTGATTCTGGAGGACGGCAGTCAATACTTTGGAATCGGATTCGGTGCAGAAAAAGACAGAGTGTGTGAACTTGTTTTCAACACTTCCCTTGTCGGATACCAGGAGATTCTTTCTGATCCCTCCTATACGGATCAGGCTGTCGTGCTCTCCTACCCGCTGATTGGAAATTACGGGATCTGTGACGAGGACTTTGAAAGCAAGCTGATTACTCCTTCCGCACTGATTGTCCGTGACCGGAACGAGAATCCCTCCAATTTCAGGGCGACAAGAACGCTGGAAGAAATTCTTCGGGATAATGACGTACCGGGAATGTATGGTGTTGATACCAGAAAGCTGGTCAGGAGCATCCGTGACCTGGGTTCCAGAAGAGGACTGGTTACAGGCGCGGATACAACGGTTGAACAGGGGCTGGAGATCATATCCGGAACAGAAATCCCCCATGATGCCGTAAAGCGTTGCAGCTGCAGAAAAAAGTGGTACAGCCGCACAAATAACCCAAGGTATCAGGTGGTGGCCGTGGATTGCGGAATGAAAACGAATATCATAAAAATGCTGAACCGGAATCGGTGTAATGTTACGATTGTCCCATGGAATACAGGCAGTGAAGAAATCCTGTCTTTAAAACCGGATGGGGTATTTGTATCCAACGGACCCGGGGATCCGGAAGATTTGCCGGAGGTTTCCGGAATGCTTCGGAATATACGGGGAAAGGTCCCTGTATTCGGCATTTGTCTGGGACATCAGCTTATCGCCCTGTCCTGCGGGGCCAAAACCTATAAATTGAAGTTTGGTCACAGGGGAGGAAATCACCCGGTGAGAGATATCCGGACAGGGAAGATCGAGATTACCAGCCAGAATCACAGTTATGCAGTGGATGAAAAGTCCCTTTCGGGAACCGGGCTTTCCGTTTCCCACATCAATATTCTGGACGGAACGGTGGAAGGGCTCTACAGCGATGAGGATCGGATGTTTTCTGTCCAGTATCATCCGGAGAGTGCGCCGGGACCATGCGACAGCAGCTATTTATTTGAACAGTTTACGAAAATGATGGAGAGGACAGGAGATGCCTAAAAGAACGGATATAAAAAAAGTACTTGTCATCGGGTCCGGACCTATTGTGATCGGACAGGCGGCAGAATTTGACTACGCGGGCACCCAGGCATGCCTTGCCCTGAAGGAAGAAGGTTATGAAGTGATTCTGGCCAATTCCAA
>CACXGS010000028.1 GCA_902767195.1 uncultured Lachnospiraceae bacterium
AGGCTTCTATATTGATGCCATCAGTGAATATGAGAAAAGACTGGGCCCTTTCTGCAGGGTCAGCTGGAAGACGGTCAGGAAAGAGAAGGAATGGGACAGGCTTATTGCCCGACTTCAGGATGAGATGCCGTCTGGGCCCTCCGGAAATGACACCGGCGCAAAAGTCATGATCTGTCGAATCCTTCCGGGGCCCTCGGATATGAGCTCCCTTGATCTGGCCGGAAAGATGGATGGCTGGGAGAAACAGGGTAAGAAAAAAGTGGTCTTTCTTGTGGATGACAGGGATGACAGGGAAGAGAGCAGAGATTTGCCGGCAGATGTTAAGGAGGGACATCCGGTGGGAAGAGAACTTTCCGTTTCCTGCTTTGATATGGATCCGGCTATGACGGGGATGATTCTCATGGAGCAGATATACCGGGGATACCGCATCCTGAATAATCAGCCTTATCACAAATGATAAAAAGGGCAGAAGGCCCGGCAGATAATTGCGAAAAAAACCCGTTCATTACAGGCATGTAATGAACGGGTATGTTTTATTGTTCGCAAACTCGGATTAGCAGACACCCTGTGCCAGCATAGCGTTAACTACTTTCTCAAATCCGGCGATATTGGCACCTGCCACGTAATCCTCGCCCAGACCATATCTGGAAGCAGCATCGCTGATGTTCTTGTAAATGTTAGCCATGATGTTCTGAAGTCTTCCGTCTACCTCTTCGAAGGTCCAGCTTAAACGCTCGCTGTTCTGGGACATTTCCAGAGCGGATACAGCAACACCGCCGGCATTGGCAGCCTTGCCGGGAACAAACCATACACCATTATCCTGGAAATACTTTGTAGCATCCAGAGTGGTAGGCATATTGGCACCCTCAACCACAACTTTAGTACCGTTCGCAACAAGCTGCTTTGCGTCCTCGATAAAGAGCTCGTTCTGTGTTGCGCAGGGAGCGGCTACGTCACATGGGATAGCCCATACGCCGCGGCCTTCATGATACTCGCTGTCAGGACGGTAATTCTTGTACTCGGTCAGACGGGCACGTTTCACTTCCTTGATCTCCTTCAAAGCCTCAAGGTCGATACCTTCGGGATCATATACCCATCCGTTGGAATCGGAGCAGGTCACAGGTTTAGCGCCCAGCTGATAAGCCTTCTCAATGGCGTAAATGGCAACATTGCCTGCACCGGATATAACAACAGTCTTTCCTTCCATGCTGTCACCGTGATCCTTCAGGACTTCCTGTGCCATGTACATAGCACCGTAACCGGTTGCTTCGGTTCTGGCAAGAGAACCACCCCAGGTCAGGCCCTTTCCGGTAAGAACGCCTTCATATAATCCGCGGATTCTCTTATACTGTCCGTAGAGGAAACCAATCTCTCTGCCGCCCACACCGATATCTCCGGCCGGAACGTCAGTATCAGCGCCGATATACTTGCACAGCTCAGTCATAAAGCTCTGACAGAACTTCATGATCTCGCGGTCGGACTTACCCTTGGGATCAAAGTCGGAACCACCCTTGCCGCCTCCGATGGGAAGACCGGTCAGGGAGTTCTTAAAGATCTGCTCAAAGCCCAGGAACTTGATGATGCCCTGGTTTACGGAAGGATGGAAACGAAGACCTCCCTTGTAAGGGCCAATAGAGTTGTTGAACTGAACACGGATACCCATATTCACCTGAACATTACCCTCGTCATCAATCCAGGGAACGCGGAACTTGATCATCCTCTCCGGCTCAGTCAGCCGCTCGAGAACAGCTTCCCTTTTGTACATATCCTCATTCGCCTCGATGACGGGACGGATGGTCTCAAAGACTTCTGTAACAGCCTGATGGAACTCCGGCTCGCTGGGGTTTTTCTCGATTACTTTTGCAAGAACATCATCAACATAAGACATATTATTTTCCTCCTTTAACAAATCTGAAATAACTTGTGTGTCATTATACACTAACTCAATGATATAGGCAATAAAAAATCGAAAAAAATACAATTTTAATTCGAGAAAAATTCATTTTTACACAGAAAAACCAAAAAACAGGGCATAATCTCAATAAAAATGATAGAAAAGGAATGGTAGCCTTCATAATTTCGGACAAACAAAGAATTCCGGGTGACCGAATCAAAAACTATGTGAAATTCTTTGTGCTTTCTTTCATTTACCACTTGAAATATTATTAATAATTAGGTAAAATATTAGCGAGTTTGGTAGTGAAATGCCAAATTGTTGCGGGGAGTTTTTTGTTTTCCGCGATATAGTTTACACTTTTTATATTATTTCTAATCTATAGGAGGAATAAAACATGGCAGTAAAAGTTGCAATTAACGGTTTTGGTCGTATTGGTCGTCTTGCATTCAGACAGATGTTCGGCGCTGAAGGTTATGAAGTAGTAGCTATCAACGATCTGACAAGCCCCGCTATGCTTGCTCACTTATTAAAGTATGATTCTTCTCAGGGAACCTATGAGAAGGCAGCTACCGTATCCGCAGGCGAGGATTCCATCACTGTAGACGGCAAAGAGATCAAGATTTACGCATTCCCGGATGCTAACAATTGCCCATGGGGAGAGATTGGTGTTGACGTTGTATTAGAGTGCTCCGGCTTCTATACAAGCAAAGCCAAAGCTCAGGCACATATCAATGCCGGTGCTAAGAAAGTTGTTATCTCCGCTCCTGCAGGAAATGATCTGCCGACAGTAGTATTTAACGTAAACCATGAGATCCTTAAGCCCGAGGATAAGATCATCTCTGCTGCTTCCTGTACAACAAACTGTCTTGCTCCGATGGCAGATGCTCTTAACAAGTATGCTCCGATCCAGGCAGGTATCATGTGTACAATCCACGCTTACACAGGCGACCAGATGACTCTTGACGGACCGCAGAGAAAAGGCGACCTCAGAAGATCACGCGCGGCTGCAGTCAATATCGTTCCGAACAGCAC
>CACXGS010000029.1 GCA_902767195.1 uncultured Lachnospiraceae bacterium
CTGCACCGGATATGCATGCGTCATGCGGCATCGATACTCAGGAACGGTATGATAGTTGCCTGATTCGGTAAATACCATCGCCGCACAGGCCTTACAGGTATCCTTCAGTTCACATTCACGGCAGGCAGCCGGCAGCCGGATTGCGTCCGCCTTCTCAGTTACAACATTCCAGGCATCCATATATCCTACGTCAAATACATTCGGTGCATCATCCTCGGGAATCATTCCGCAGGCAAGCATTTTGCCTTCCCACGTCACCCAGGCTGTACATTTGCCTGCGCGGCAGCGAATGCCGTCTCCCTCCCCGGCGCAATCTTCCGCGCATTCCTCGTCGATTTCTGCAGCAAGTGCGGCAAAATCTCCTTCTTCTGCCCGCTTTACAAAAGCTTCTCCTCCATTAAGAAGAGATTCTATTTTCGCGGAATAATATGCTGCTTCTTCCGGTGTGAAACGATCATTTTGCCCGATGCATGTCCGGTCTCTCCGCAGTGGCGGAAACATATAACTTGTCGCCTGAATGAGCAACCCATGCTCTCTGCAAAAAGCAAATATCCCTTTCAGGTCGTCCGCGTTATGTGGTGTCAGACTGACATTAATCTTTACAGGGATTCCGGCATTTTTCAAAAGTTTAATCGCATGGGTGACCCGCGTAAACCCATCCGGTTTTCCGCAAAGATGAGCGTACGTTTCATCCGATGCACCATACAGGGTGATGTTCACTCGGCTGGGTGGTGTCAGTTTGAGCCATTCTATGACGCTTTCATTGATCAAAGTCCCGTTTGTATTGATAGAAACAACAAATCCGCGTTCTTGCAAACCGGAGAGTATCTTCCTGAATTCAGGATGGGTAAACGGCTCTCCTCCTGTCAGCAGAATATAAAGCAGACCATTTTCTCTAGCCTGTTCCGCGATTCGAAGCCATTCATCAGCGGAACGAAGAGGCGCAATGCTCTCCTGTGTTTTCTTGTCCATCCGGACATAACACATACGGCATACCATGTTACACACTGGCGTCAGTTCAAAACCAACGCTGAGAGGTATCTTTTTTACTGCCGCTTTTTTGTGTAAGTATTGAGTTAGTTTTGGTTCTACAGGGATCTGGATCATAAAAAAACCTATTTATAAATCCTTCTAAATATTCAAAAAAATCAAATATATCATGGAGTCTTCTTTCGACAAAGGCTGGCTCATGATATAACGCTTTCTTCCATCAAGGAGCACACTTCAGTTTTTAGAATTTTTACTGCTTCACAGTCTGGACGGCATTCAAGTAGGAAGACAGGTATTTCATTTATCGCAGTCAAAAGAAGATCTGAAGCTTTGTTCTCAAATGTTGGATCCCAGCGATGTATCATCGTCTCTGGATATAGAGACCGAAAAGCTTCCGCACCATTGATTCGACGAATATGGTTGTTTTCCGACTGTCGCAGCGCAACGATGGCCGCGACAGGTGCGGATTCATTCCGATAAATACCACTTGTCCCTGCATAGGGGAGACCATATGCCTTCCAAATACCGTCAATTTTCCTAATGGCCGCACGATCTCCATTTAGGACTTCCGCTCCTGCATATTTCTCCCACAGCGATGCCTGTGTGGATTTTCCCGTACCGGAAGAAGCAACAAACAAGATTCCTTTGTTATTCCAACGAACAAGAGAAGAGTGAAAGATCAGTGACCCAAAATCAAGCAGTGTCGCTTCGATATCCATGAGCGTAATAAGGTTTCGGGCATAATCCATATATTTCTCGTTTCCCGGCAGATATTCACATCGAAGGACGCTGCTATCTGTTTTCTCTCGTAACACAAATGCATATGGAGGGGCATCCGGATAACAGCTGAAATACGTACCCGCATCCCTGCCGGAACCGACATAAACCCTGCGCGCTTCTTTATAGCAGATATCAGTTCGTACCGTCAACTCCTCAACGGGAACAAGATCCAGTTTGAGGTCATATATCATCGATCCCATAAATGGACTAATAAAACTGACTGTGGATTTACTTGGATGAAGCGGATATGGTATATCTGCGAGAATCGTTATTTCTGCAATCGTAAGGCAATACTTCATATTTACTTTGTAAAGGGCAGTCATGCATAACATGACTGCCCTTCCTTCCCTATTGGGGTAGGTTGATCAATTAGTTTTAATTAGAAGAGAATATTTCCTGTCCGCCATCCGGATTGTTGTAGCAACTACCATTGATTTCATAATCATCTTCGGGACTGTCCGGCCCATCTTCACAGCGATCGATGAAAAAAACGGTAAAACCACCGACATCCCATTCACATGTATTTTCATTGTAATGATTAGATTCTCCGATCGTACTATCGTGCGTGTCACCGCAGTTTCTGGCTATTGTCTGCGCCAGAGAGAAGCTCTCAAAGAAGATAAGCGGTTTAGTATACTGTTCTTTCATAATGATTTCCCCCTTATTTTTAGCGACGGAAGAATCCGAAAAAGCTCGACAGGTAGCTTGACCAGTTATTGGAGGCAGGCGTTGTCGTCTGTGTCTCTTCAACAGTTTCATCTTCTGTCTCAGGCTTTTGGTTCTCAATAACTATATCGTCTTCTTTAAGCTCAACAACACTCTGGTCATCTGCGCTCTCAGTTTCTGTAATCTCTTCAGATGCAGGATTCTCGGTATTGTCCTCGCTGGTTTCAGCTTTCTGTGCCTCCTCCTCAGTGAGAATCTCACCGGAGTAATTTGCTAACGGCTTAGCTTTAAGGCTGCGTACATAGTTCAACATATCAGCAGTCGCCGCAAGCTTTGTACCATTTGTCGCATTTCCTGCCCCTGTCGTGCGGAGCTTCGTCACGGAAAGGATACCTTCGCCAGCATTTTCAATAACTATCGTACTTCCGGAATCCGGTGTCACATCATAGTAGAGATCTGCAGTGTGAGCAAGTTTTGTTTCTTTGCCATTAAGTTTTACTGTGATTTCATCACCCTTCAGCGACTTCAAGCCCACATAATAGGTTTTACCTTCTTCTACACTGATAGCAACTTGCTCGCCCTTATCAAGCAGCACCTCACTCTTGGGGCCTTCCTTTGCATATACAGCAACATCATTTGTGGTTGAAGTAACTTCTACACCGTCATTTACTGTATCATATGCCTGTCTTGCAGTTTCAACAGCCTCGTCATAAGGTGCTCTTCCTGCGATTGCTTCGTCTAATTCAGCTTTTGCCGCATCTCTGGCAGCAGTAAGCGCTTCAATGTCATCACCTTCCCCAGCTTCCGCAAGCGCTGTTTCCGCTCTGTCCAATGCATCCTGTGCAGGAATCACAGTATTGTCGATATATGCAGAACGTTCTTCCTCTTTCTCTGCCAAAGTCTTTGCTGCAGCCTGAATTGCTTCTTTATCAGTTACGATCTCACTTGTCGTATGCTCGTCAATAAACAGTGCTGTAGCCGTTGCATCTGATCCAAGCAGACTGCGAACTTCCGTAAAGACCGCTCCGAGGTTCACATCCTCATATGTATCAATTACAGTTTGATCGCTCTCATGAGGTTTAATCGGATTATAGACCCTTACACCATCAATGTAGAAGGTCATACGTCCTTCTTTCTGCGCACCAGCAGTAACTGTAATGGTTGCTGTATACTTACCATATGGCAGATCAGTGAAAGTACAAACCGGAACTGCAAAATAATCGCCCGCAGCCGCTTTAGTATCTATGATCTTGCTCTTAGTTATTTTATTAGCACTTTCATTATCAGCAGCAGCGCTCTTGACAGTAACCGCAATCGTTCCCGTAGTACCATTCGTACGGCTATATATGTCGACGCCTGTTCCGGAGAATTCAAAACTTGCCTTTGCTTTTGCAGTGTCCGATGTATGGGCAGAACCATTTGTGTACGCAGAATCGTCCGCAAGACCATCGATCCAGCCCATAACATGTTTAGCGTGCTGGGTCGTATTCGTTCCTTCTGTTCCTGTTACTGACCACTTATCATCATAGTTTATTCCGGTGTACTGGATTTCGACATCGTTGCCGCCATAAGACGCTGTCTTCGTCGTTGTAACAAAAGTATCTTCGTAATAAACACTGTTTGCCGGAATAACGGCCAACATCGCCCAAACATCCAGATCGCTTGTAGTCACGCTCTTACCTTTAACAAAAATACGATCATAATCGTCCCAGTTCATTGTTGTAGGAGCGTAACGTACATATTTCCTGTGAACGTCTGTACTATCCTCACCAAAGGAAACCGTCCCGTACTTGCCCTTATAGATGGTATACGTAAAGTCATCTACAAGCTCACCTCTGAGAACGTCATCCGAAGGATCATCCAACATCTGAACATCTGCAAGAACGCTTGTATAATCCAGCTTTATAGTGGATGCCTTAGTATCATCGGTTGTATCTGAAGTAACGTAATCCACGACATATGTAACCGGTGTAAAGGTTACCTCCGGTACTTCAAATTTGATAATAGGCTCACCGTTAACATAAATTCCGGAGTTATCTCCATTGGTAGCCATGCTATAGCCGGTTACTGCAGACGGTTTAGCAAGAATTTCAAAGGAGACCACAACTTTTGCAGTATTCTTGTTTACACCGCCAACCACATCATACTGGTCAGTATCCTGCTCACTGCTGGTTGCCTTGAAATGCTTGGTATAATCAAATCCGGTGATATCTACTGTTTTACCTTCATCAGAGATGTCTACTGAGATGTTCTCCGCTGTTTCGGCGCCATAATTCAAGCAAACAGTCTTCCATTGATCAGCAGTAAATTCATATCCTTCCCCGGTGCCCCAGTCATGCGTCGTGGAGTTCCAGCGTACAACCTTTACAGTGATGGCATTTTCATCTGCCCCTTCAGGAAGTGTGAAGGCACTTGAAACAATATCCTTCATCACAGCTTCTGAGCCGACCTGCGTTGACGTGGAGCCAGAGGACTGTCCGATTTGCTTGAAGATGTTCTCAAGCTCATCTGCGCTTGAAGCAGCAAAGTAATAATTTCCTTCCCCTCTGGTACCACGATTCGTGTAGGATGTGGCCTCCGGATAGTTACTGGAAACAGCGTGCAGATACTGGTTAAAATTCTGACTGCCCGGATCCTGCTCGGGATGGGCATCCGGATGCACTGCAACGGAGTAAACCGTCACGCCCTTGTCTTTTAAATCTTTTGCATTGGAAACTGCCGCATTTGCAACAGACGCTTCGAAACTGTTTCCGCTCGTAGGCAGACCATCCGTGAACATAACCACAACACGGGAGCGATAATCATCTGCATTTTCATCCGTATAATTATGATCGCCCTCATGGCTATTGACAATTCTCTTTGCATGGTTCATGCCATAGTCCGCATGAGTTGCGCCGCCCGGAGTAAAGGAATTTACTTTCGATTTCCATGTACCCTGGGCATTAGCCTCCGTTACTACACCCAGATCCGCAACAACCTGAGAATAGTTATAAGTATACCAGCCATCTTCATAAGTATTGTTTCCTGTACTGTTTGAATTATCACCGGCAAACTTAACAATCGCAATACGACTAAGTTCGTCATTTGTTGCGCCTGCATCGGCAGCTTCTTTGTTTTTGGTCGCCACTTCGTCAATAAAAGTATTTACCGCAGTTTTTAAGGCGTCCATCTTGGACGGAGCAGGAGTTTCCGTACGTTCGTACAGAACACCGGTCCAAATAGTTGTGCCAGAACCGGTTGGATTGCTCGGGCGCGACGTTGTGGTCGACGTTCCATAAAGGTAGTATGTTCTTCCGTCGACTTGATAATTAAGATAGTAATGATTACTGCCGAAGAGCAACCCGCCGGTATGGTAAGAGCCTCGATAGACTCTATAATAGTTTCCATCAGTATGTTTATAATAATACTGAGTATAACGGCCATACCCATCATATGAATAGCCCTGGCTCGTTCTGGCCTTATACTCATAAGTGGCTTCGCCCATCGGATCTTCCATAGACCCCGATACATCCAAAACCAGAACAATATCCGCCGGCACCGTCACCGTATCAAAGTGTGCTTCACCGGTAGCGAACGCTTCAAGATCGATAATATAGGTGCCATCGTCCTGAACGCGGGCGTGCTTCGTCGCGGACATTCCGTTTTTGTCCACGGTTCCGCCGTCATCAGCCATCGCACTGACAGGCATCATTGCCAGCAGTACGGCCGCCATGACGATCACTAATTTCATTAATCGCAGCAGGCTCTTTTTATTC
>CACXGS010000030.1 GCA_902767195.1 uncultured Lachnospiraceae bacterium
ATCATACTTTGGCGTAGGCAACTTTGGCCGTAACGCCATCCATCCTGCCGATCTTTCCCGACAGCTGGCTGATGATCGTCTGGGGGGCATCCACCACCAGACTGATAATGTTGATATTTTTCTGCCGGTAAGGGATACCCATTCTGCCTACAATATAGTCTGCGTACTCATGAATCTCCTGATTCAGTTCGCCGGTCTTGTCCATATCCTCTACGATAATCGATAAAACGGCAATTCTTGTATCTGTCATATCTTTTCCTTTCCGGTTACTATTCTATGATTAATAAAGTCCCTGTCAGCAGATTCGAGGCAGCAGCTCTCCTCCCGGAGGGGGAAGCAGGGTCTGTGACCCGATCTCGGTAAGCAGGCTCACTCTGCCGGGCATTTCTTCCGTTACCTCGCCGATGATCGCCGCATCTTTCGTGTAGGGTCCCTTTCTGAGGACCTCGACAAGGTCTTCAGCATGTTCCCGGGGAGCAAGGATTACAAGTCTCCCCTCGCAGGCCAGATACAGGGGTTCCAGGCCAAGCATTCCACAGACACCCCGGACACTGTCCTGAACCGGGACAGCACCTGCCTCCAGCCGGATTCCCACATTGCTCTGGGATGCGATCTCATAAAGCACCGTTCCCACTCCGCCCCGGGTGGCATCTCTTATCACATGGATATCTTCTGTCACGGCAAGCATATCCTCCACCGGTTTCCACAGGGGAGCACAGTCACTGGTCACTTCTGCATCGATTCCGAAATCATCCCGGGCCAGAAGAATGGTACATCCATGTCTTCCGATATCACCGCTGACAATAACCGCGTCTCCCGGCCGGGCCTTCGTCCCGGACAGGTCCACCCCATCCCGGATCCGGCCGATGCCCGTCGTGGTGATAAACACTCCGTCCACCTGACCCTTGCCGGCTACCTTGGTATCCCCGGCCACGATTCTGACACCTGCCTCATGAGCTGTCTCTGCCATAGCCCGGGCAATTTCCCTTAATCGATCCATGGGAAATCCCTCTTCAATGACAAAGGCACATGTCATATAAAGGGGCTTCGCCCCCATGCAGGCCAGGTCATTTACCGTGCCGCATATCGAAAGTTTTCCGATATTTCCTCCCGGAAATTCTGACGGGGATACGATAAATCCGTCTGTGGTAAAAGCAATCCTTCCCTTTTCCATGGACAGGACCGCCGCATCATCCCCGGTGAGATCCGGGTTATCAAAATGTGCCTTGAAAATGTCACGAATCAGTTGGCTGGTCTGTTTTCCTCCGGCACCGTGGGCTAAAGTCACTGTATTTTCCTTGATCATCCGTCATTCCTCCTTAGATCACCATACTGATAAAATGCCGAGCAGGCCCCTTCCCCGGAAACCATGCAGGCTCCTACGGGATGAAGCGGAGTACAGCCTTTCCCAAAAAGAGGACAATCCGAGGGAAGGCACTCTCCTTTCAGAATCTGTCCGCAGCGGCAGGCCGGATTGACCCGGGCTTCCATGGAAGGTACCCGGTACCTTATCCTGGCATCAAAAGAGGCGGCCTCCTCCTTAAGCTTCAGTCCTGAACCAGGAATCACGCCTAGCCCTCTCCATTCCGCCGGACAGGCTTCCATCCATTTGCGGATCATTTCCACAGCCCGGGGACTTCCTTCTCTTTTCACGACCCGGGGATAGGCATTGACAAAGAAGGGCTTTCCTTCCTGGATCTTTCCCAGGCCCACCGCAAAGGCAGCCAGAAGTTCCCTGGCTGTAAATCCTGCGATGACGCCGCTTACTCCTTCTTCCGTCAGGTCTTCACAGATTCCCGTTCCGGTTATGGCATGGACATGGCCGGGATAGAGGAAGAGGTCCGCGCTCCCCTTCAGGGCTTTATAAGCTTCCGGCATGGTCTTGTTGGCAGTCAGAAGGGAATAATTCTTCAAACCGGCTTTCTCCGCTTCCTCCAGGGAAAGACAGCTGCCGGGCACCGTTGTTTCAAAACCTACCGAGAGAAATACCACTTCCTCCTCGGGATGTGCGGCGGCGTACTGACAGGCATCACCGGGGGAATATACCACCTGGATCCGTCCGCCCTGCTGCCTTGCTCCCGCCAGACTCATAGAGCTCCCGGGAACCCGGACCAGATCGCCAAAAGTGGCAATCGTTGCACCTTTCTCCAGGGCCAGCCATATGGCTTCATCGATGTAGTCCGGAGGTGTCACACAAACCGGACAGCCCGGACCTGAGATCAGCTGTACCTTGTCCGGCAGAATCTGCCGCACTCCCAGCCGGAAATTTTCATGGGTATGGGTTCCGCAGACTTCCATGATCCGGACCGGAGGTCCGTCATAATTCTGAATCTTTTCTTTTGCTTTCGCAATCAGGTCACTCATAACAGTCCCTCCAGCAGGTCCTCGGTTTCTTCCTCATCATCCGAGGTGATCTTTGCGATCGCCACCCCCGCGTGGACCATCACATAATCCCCGGGCTCCAGATCAGCAAGAAGTTCCGCAGAAATCTCTTTCCGGGCGCCCGAGGCATCCACCACGGCCTTCCCGTCCTTTAAATTCATAATCTTAGCAGGTAAACCTACACACATATCTTTTCCTCCATCATCTATTGTAAATAATACCGGTTTATTCTTTTCTCATCTTCTGCAGGGCGTGCATGCCGTAGAAGGCCTGGCCCAGACAGATTCCCCCGTCATTGGGCGGAATCATGGCATGACGCAATACCTGGAATCCTTCTTTCTCCAGCATTTCCACACTCATGGCCAAAAGCAGGGTGTTCTGGTAACAGCCGCCGCTTAATGCCACGAGATTTCTTCCCGTCTTCTCCCGGGCTGTCAGACAGGCTTCCAGGATCATCCGGGCCAGCTGTCTGTGGAAATACCAGGCCAGTTTATCCCGGCTTTCCCCCTGGTCACGAAGGGCAAGAATCTCACGGACCAGAGAATTCGTGGGCATACGGTATTCTTTCCCATCAAAAATTCCCCGGGTCTGTCCGGCATGATCCGGAATGCTTTCTGGGCCCTCCCTGTTTTGGCTATAGCTCATAGCCCGGTACTGCAGTGCCATGGAAGCTTCCCCCTCAAAGGTGGACTGGCGGCGGATCCCCAGAAGAGCACTCACCGCATCAAACAGTCTTCCTGCGCTGGTGGATCTTACACTGTTGATCCCCTTTTCAGCCATGACCCAAAGGAGCCTGGCTTCCTTTTCCGTACACAATTCACATTTTTTAATAGAATCAATGGCCTGCTCTTCGCCAAAAATGTGGCGGATCATCACCGCAGCAATTCGCCAGCCTTCCCTGGCCGCCAGATCCCCTCCTGTCTGTATAAAAGGATCCAGACTGCCGAAACGGTCAAAACCATCCAGGTCTGCCAGGAGAATCTCTCCTCCCCATACCGTTCCGTCCGTCCCGTATCCTGTTCCGTCAAGAGCAATGCCGATCACAGGATCTGTGGTGTCATTTTCCGCCATGCAGGACAAAATGTGGGCGTAATGATGCTGAATCTTCAGAAGAGGCTTACCCAGAGTCTCCGCGTAGGCGGTGGAGTTATATCCGGGATGAAGGTCACAGACCACAAGGGCCGGGTCTGTCTCAAGAAGACAGGTCATCCGCCGGACCGACTCGCCAAGGGCCTTCACTGTGCGCACATCCGTCATATCACCAATGAAAGGCGAGGGGTAATACAGATCATTTTTCCCGATGCAAAATGTATTCTTCAGCTCTCCGCCAACCGCCAGCACTTCTCCCCGGTACCCGGTACCCGTCATCACAGGAAGAGGGGCATAGCCCCGGGACCTCCGGATCATATAGGGCCGGCCTCCGGCCAGATCCATAACCGTATCATCTGCCCGGATCCGGATCAGACGATCATGGGAAAGAATGATGTCACACAAATGGGACAGCTCCCTTAAGGCATCCTCGTCATCCCTGCAAATGGGTGCTCCCGATGTGTTGGCGCTTGTCATCACCAGACAATCCGGAACCTCCACCTGATCATGGTAATCAAAAAGGAGCAGGTGAAGAGGCGTGTAGGGAAGCATCACTCCAAGCATCGGATTCTCCGGCGCCACAGAGGGGCAGACCCTGCTACTTTTCTTTACCGGAAGCAGGAGGATGGGTTTCTGGTGGCCATCCAGAATCGGCTCCAGCTCCGGATCCAGCAAACACTCTCTTCTTACCGTATCCAGGTCCTTCATCATCACCGCAAAGGGTTTCATGGGCCGCTTTTTTCGTTTTCTCAGCCGGCTTACTGCCTCCTCTGATGTCGCGTCGCAGCAAAGATGGAATCCTCCGATTCCCTTGATGGCGGCAATCCCTCCGTCACGAATGATCTGGCGGGTCCTCCGGATGGCTTCCTCTCTTCGTATTCCCTTCTGCCCTCCGGGCTCCAGTATGTACACTTCCGGTCCGCAGTCATTGCAGCAGACCGGCTGGGCATCATACCTTCTGGTCTCCGGATCCGTGTACTCGGAGGCACACAGGTCGCACATGGGGAACTCCCCCATGCTGGTCCTGACCCGGTCGTAGGGCATGGCATCCAGTATGGTCAGTCTGGGGCCGCAGCAGGTGCAGTTGATGAAAGGATGGAGATAGCGCCGGTTAGCCGGATCATAAAGCTCCTCCTTACAGCGTTCGCAGATAGCAATATCGGGGGAAACAAAGATATCCCCGTCTCTTTTTTCACTTTCAATAATCTCAAAGGAAATCCTTTCCGGGTCCTCCGGCATCTCTTTGATATCCATACGGAGAATGGAAGCTCTTACCGGAGGCTGATCATGAATCCGGCGGACGAAGTCATCCACCTGGGATTCCTCCCCCTGGGCGACAATCTCTACATAAGGGCCCATGTTGCTGACATAGCCGCTGACCCCGCAGGCCATGGCATGCCGGCTCACCGTGGGGCGGAAGCCCACACCCTGGACAATCCCGAACACGCGGATCTCCAACGCTTTTCTCATAGGCTCCCTCGCTTTCCGGACACTGCAAAATGAGGAAGATTCCACCACATTCCCCGGTAGTCGGGCAGAGCCCGCCGAAAGAGGTCATCAGCGACGATCAGGTCGTATTCTCCCTCCCGGATCTTCTCCTGCCACTCATCTTCTTCCCGGACCCGGAAATCCCTGTCTCTCATCAAAGACTGATCCACAGAGAACCATGACGCCACAGTAAAAGAGGCAGCACTGATCTTTTCCAGCTCCTGTCTGAGGCTGTTCGCATAGACCTGCTGGTGAAGGATCAGGACTTTTCTGCAGTCAGCCAGATCAATATCGCAGAAAGAGGATCCGCCGGATTCCCTCCGGGATTGTTTCCATGCATTGATCAGCTGACCCCCTTCCGGAATCAGGTCTGGAGGACACCAGACAACAAAGGGCGTTCCCCATTTTTCTTTAAGATACCTGGCTGCCTTCCATCCGGATGGAGAGGCAACGATATTATATTTATTATTATCGATATGTTTATATTCCTCAACTCCGGCGCCCATTCCATAACAGTGGATCCTCAGGGCAGAACAATCCGCCTCTGACATCCCCTCCCCTTTCAGACACTCCAGCGCCTTATCCTGAAAATGTCCGGCAGGCCGGCTCTCAGCGGCTGTTCCCAGCTCGAGGGGGGACAGGCCGAGAACTCCCACCGAAAGAGTCCCCTCTTCCAGGGTCTTAGAGGATGTGGCCGGCTCTCTGCCCTCAGACTGCATCCCTGCTCTGTTTCCTTCCGGGAAAGTCTCCGCCAGAGCCATCCAGGCTTTGGAAGCACCGATATCATAGAGTTCCGTACCGTTCGTATCTATCGTGAGAACCGGAAGACCGGTCCTTTTTTCCAGCATCCTTTTCAGGGCTTTATAATCCGTGGCGATCACTGCCGGAACCGGCGTTCCGATCAGGGCGATGAATTCCGACCGGATCCTGCGGCTGGCTTTTATCACTTTTTCAACAAGAAGATCGTCCCGGCCCAGGATCGCATCCATATCTCTCAGTCCCGCACTGAAGATCTGACTCCGGCTGCCAAACCACCGGGGTTCGTCAAAGCCACAGATATTACCGGCACATCCACCGGCATCCAGGATCAGGATCATGCCTTTCATTTCACATAAAACGCCACTGGCGCCGGACTGGTCCGGGGCAAAAGGAGCGATATATTTTCTTAATCCTTTCATTCTGTCCCTCCTCTCCGATCCAGCAGCTGCCGGCACTGATCAAAGAACTGCCGGACTCCCGCATAGCCAAAAGGCTGTATATCCTCGCTCCAGGACAGGCCCGGGGCATCCGGATGATAGAAGGCCGCATCCTTGCCGATGACCAGAAGGTCTTCCCTGCCGCCAATATCATAGTAGAGCATCGTAGGCTCCAGATTGGAGTAAATTCTGGTATCCGGAGACCGATCCGCAATCTGGCGGATATAGACATAATCCTCTTTCATGGGGTCTTTAAAAATCTCCGACACGGCAAAACCGTATTCCAGGAGAGCCAGAGCCAGTTCAAAAGCGTTGGCATTGCAGCCCTCCCCAATGGAAAAGACCGTATCCGGATACTGTTCCCGGAATGCCTTCATGGACTTCTCTGCCTGCTCGTAATATTCCTGGTCGTCAATGGTCTCCCCCAGAGCTGCTCCGAAAAGCATATACTGATGACGGATCTTGTCAAGTCGGTAAAGACGAGCCAGCTCAATGGAGGGAATGGACAGATTCTTCTGCATATCTGACGCGGCCGCCCTTGCCTCCGGGTTCAGAACCAGGTTGAAATTCGCCTCCGCCATTTTCAGATATTCATTATAATCACGGCAGCGGGAGATTTCCCGAATCTTTTTTACACCCATGGAATTCAGAATATCGTATATCTCACAATCATCCGTAAGGGGCGCAAAGAAACCGAGAATATTCACGGATGTGCTCCTCCTTTTCAGAGGCCGGAGCAAAGAGTAAATGGACTGTCTTACATGGACCATAGGAGGTCTTCTACCCTCTCTGGTCAAAGCGTACATGTAACAGGGAAGCACCGGCACCCCACATGTCTTCTCCGCCTTCCTGCACATCCTCTCCATATCCGTACCCAGCAGGGCATCCACACAGGTGATACAGATCATCACCACAGAAGGTCTGACACTGAGACTGTCACAGACTTCCCGGACAGCCTGGGGAATCTTCTTCAAATGACGGCCGGTTACAATATCTGTTTCATCCATCATCAGATAGAAAAAACGGTCGCTGTATCCACCCAGCTCACTTAAAATGCTGGTATTTCTCCCACAGCAGCCCGGGGCAACCAGAAGCATGACCGATCCCGGTATGGCCAGCCCGGCCCGCTTTACACCAAAGCCCTGGGCTCCGGGAGAATTAAAGGCCAGAGTCGCCGGGGAACTGTAGATCAGATGCTTCCCGGAGATCAGCTCCTCCGGAGTGTGGTCACTGCCCAGATCTGCCAGTTCCCGGGCGGTATAATATTGTGGAGAGCGGTCGCTGATACGATCATCCACCGCTACTTCAATGTTCTTCCTTATGTCACTCATCGTTATCTCCTATAATATTTCATATCTATCCTTAAGTATTCGGGGACGTTCGCTGCAGGGTTGACATGGAGCCTCTGATGATGCGGGTACACCAGCCCATGCGGCCATCCGGTCGGGGACCGGGCTGGCGCCTGG
>CACXGS010000031.1 GCA_902767195.1 uncultured Lachnospiraceae bacterium
GACCTCTGCCTGAAATATAAAAATCTGGATATTGCCAGAGAGCCGATCCCGGTGGCGCCCTCCGTTCATTTCTTCATGGGCGGCCTTGCCGTGCATCTGAATCATGAGACCAATATAGACAACCTTTTCGCTGTGGGAGAATGCGCTTCCATCTATCATGGCGCAAATCGCCTGGGCGGGAATTCCCTCCTGGCTGCCCTCTATTCCGGAAAAGTGGCTGCTGAGGAAATCGCCGGAAGGGAAAGACAGAGGAAGTATCCGGATTTCTCGGCTTTTATGGAAGATCAGAATCAAGCCCTGCAGGGTATGCTGCAGTCAAATAGCAAATTCCCGGTGATGTACATGCGGGATATGGCTGCTGAAACCATGAGTCGGAATCTGGGCATTGTTCGGAATGAGAGGGCATTGGAGCAGGGCATAGCGGACATTGACTATGATTTGTCCGTTGCGGGACAGATTAATTATGACAGCAGTGTCTTCCCCTATGCCAATTATTCCCTCCAGGGCATCCTGACCCTGGCAAGGGCTACCCTTTCCTGCGCAAAGGAACGCCGGGAAAGCCGCGGCGCTCATTACCGGAGCGACTTTCCTGAGACCAGACATGATTATGAAGCTGCCACGATCATTGCTTACGATGAGGGGCGTTACAGCGTCCGGCTGGATAAGGAGCAAATGTATGAAAGTTAAGATATTACGCCGGCAGTCGCCGGATTCGAAGCCCTACTGGGAGCGATTTGATGTCGATGTGCCGGGTGAAACATCCATTGCAGGTCTTTTGGATCACCTGAATTACCACGATGACATAGTGGATGAGAACGGAAGACAGACCACCCGGATCGGATGGGAATGTTCCTGTCTGCAGGGTGTGTGCGGTGCCTGTGCCATGGTGATCAACGGTCTTCCTGCCCTGGCCTGTGAGACTTTTGTGAAAGGCCTTAAGGGCGATGAGATAAGGATCCGTCCACTGCAGAAATTCCCCGTAATCCATGATCTGGTGGTTGACAGGTCGGTGATTCAGGAGAATCTGAAGCAGATGAATATCTGTATCGGGGAATACCAGCCTGTGGTGGAGAAAAGCTCTTCCAGACAAAGAAAAGCCCATCTTCAGAACTATACCACGGCCAAATGTCTCAAATGCGGCCTGTGTCTGGAGGTCTGCCCCAATTACGTGGACGGCAGAAATTTTTACGGGGCAATCTTTGCCAATGACTGCTACCTGGTATCCACAAGAAACCGTTCAAAGAGGGGTGAGATTAAGAAGATTTACGGAGAACATTTTGGGAGCGGATGCTCCAAGTCCCTTTCCTGCATGGATGTCTGTCCCATGCAGATTCCGACTATTGCCTCAATGGCTAAACTGAACCGGTAAAGACATCCTTTTCAGGGCATAATATATCAAACAGAAAAAGTACTTTGACAGGAAGTGAGGAGTAGTTATGAATCAAAAAATAAGAAAACATATGAACCAGGGAAATGACAGGTTCAGAGAAACATCTTCAGCCGAATTACGACTTAAGACAGCAAAAGAGGGGCAGCACCCCTATGCCATCGTAATCTGCTGCTCTGACTCAAGGGTAATCCCGGAACAGATCTTTTCTGCCCAGATCGGAGACCTCTTTGTCATCCGCGTGGCCGGAAATGTTCTGGACAACCATCAACTTGGAAGCATAGAGTATGCGGCTTCTCACCTGCATTGTGATCAGATTATCGTTCTGGGCCATACCGGCTGCGGCGCAGTAGGTGCAGCTTTAAGCGGCCACAGCGATGGGTTTATCCAATTCATTACCGATGATATCCAGGAAGCCATCGGGGACGAACGGGATCCGGATAAAGCCTGCCGCCTCAATGTCCTCCACGCCATGGACAGGCTGGAAAAGGAATTCGCCGCTCATCCCGAGATGGACCAGGTGGAGATAAGCGGCGGAGTCTACGATATTGTAACCGGAGAGGTAGAGTGGCTGTGAGATTTCAGAGCCCCAAAGTGTATAATCAGTGTTTTCCTTATCATGAAGCGACTGCAGGGTATTTCCTGTCATAAAGGAGTGCGGCCAGCAATACGACGAAGCAGGAGCCCGCATTATGTACCAGAGCGCCTGTTGTCGGATTCAGGATTCCCAGTACAGACAGTGTGATCGCGATAAAGTTAATGCACATGGACAGTGTGATCGCGCCTTTGATGGTCTTGATGGTCGTATTGCCCAGCCATTTCAGATAGGCCAGTTTTGTGATGTCATCGTCCATCAGAGCGACATCGGCGGCATCTACGGCAATATCACTGCCCATAGCGCCCATTGCCACTCCGACATCGGCGGTCTTGAGGGCGGGAGCGTCATTGACACCATCTCCGATCATGCAGACTTTGCCATCTTGTTTGAGCGTATCGATCATACTGACCTTTTCATCCGGAAGTAAATCTGCCCTGATTTCAGAGATACCGATCTTTGAAGCGAGATAATCCGCTGCCTTGCGGTTGTCGCCTGTGAGAAGGACAGACTTTGCCCCCATTTCCTTAAGACGCTTGATGATTATGGAAGATTCTTCCCGGATGGAATCCGACAGAGCGATTATTCCGAGGATCTGTTGACCATCGGAAACCAGAACTGTTGCTTTTCCTTCATTCCTGAAGTGATCCAGAGCAGTAGTCGAACGTTCATTGAAATTCATTCCGATCTGATTCATGTATTTTTCATTACCGCAGTAATAGTCAGTGTCCCCTATGCGTCCGGATACACCTTTCCCGGCTGTCATTTTAAAATCTTCAATCTGCGGAAGCAGGAGGCCCGCTGAAGCGGCTTTTTGGACTATGGCTTTGCCAAGCGGATGTTCGCTTCTGCTTTCTGCTGCTGCACTTATGGCCAGAAGCTGGTCTTGTGACAGGTCGGTGAAAGAAAGGATGTCGCTTACCTTAAGCTTTCCGTAAGTAAGGGTGCCGGTCTTGTCAAAGGCAATAGTATCGACTTTGCCCATCTTTTCCAGAGCTTCACCGGATTTGATAATGACACCATGTTTGGTCGCCTGACCGATTGCAGCCATGATAGCTGTAGGTGTCGCGAGTACAAGAGCACAGGGACAGAATACAACTAAAACAGTTACGGCCCTTACGATATCCTTAGTGACTATGTAGGCAGCAATAGCAATCAAAAGTGCGACAGGAACAAGCCAGCTTGCCCACTTGTCGGCAATTCTCTGGGTTGGTGCCTGGTTTTTTTCC
>CACXGS010000032.1 GCA_902767195.1 uncultured Lachnospiraceae bacterium
CGATGGCAACGCTGTCTTCAGGCATTCAGATAATAGAAAATGGTTTGCCCTGGTCATGGATGTCCCCGGCGACAAGGTTGGCCTGGATACTTCGGAAAATGTGGATGTGATCAACCTGAAGGTGGACGATATGTTTTTCCGGGATGTGATCATCCGGGAAGAGGGGATCATGCCTGCCTATCACATGAACAAACTCCACTGGATCACAGTCCGTCTGGATGGGACCGTGCCTGATGACCGGGTTTACGATCTTCTGGAGATGAGCTATTTTGCTACTGCCTCTGCTAAGAAGAAAGAGCAGCTTCGCCCGCCGAAAGAATGGATCATCCCGGCGAATCCCAAGTATTATGATATCGTGCATGCTTTCGATGATACCGATGTGATCCGCTGGAAACAGGGGCGGGGTATCAAGGCCGGGGATACTGTATTTATGTATGTGGCAGCCCCGGTATCTGCAGTGCTCTTTAAGTGTCTTGTCCTCGAAACCGGGATTCCCTGGAAGTACCGGGATGGAAGATTGACCGTGAAAACCCTGATGACCATCAAGCTGCAGAAGCGTTACCCGGATGATCGGTTTACCTTTGAGGTGCTGAAAGAAGAATATGGCATCCGTGCAGTAAGAGGGCCCAGAGGGATTCCCTATTCCCTGAGCCATGCTCTGGCAGAGTAACGGACTTCCGCCCTTCCCTGATTGCATTTTGTTTTAGGCGGTGCTATCATAAGTTTATCAGGATGGGGAGGGGTACACACATATGGCAAAGACGATTCAAAAGAGCGAGTCTGTACTAACATCTTTGGAAAGCAGCAGTTCTATCCGGGGAGCAGGAGAAGAGACGATCCGGAGGCTTTACGAGCAGGGGACTCTCAGAAGATATGATAAGAGGGAATCTGTCCTCCATGCAAAAAAGCATACAGATTATGTTTATTTTCTGATATCCGGAAAGGTCATTGAGTACAATATGACACTTCAGGGAAAGAGAAAGATCCTCTTTGTTCTTGGAGAAGGAGCTCTGCTGAATGATTATATTTTTACCAGGCATACTCCTGCGATCTACTGTGACACCATCGAGACATCTGCCATACTTCAGATCCCCAATGAGCGGTTTGTTGAGATTCTGAAGGGGGATTGTCCTTTCTGCCTGGCAATCATGAAAGATCAGGAGAAAAAATATCAAAGGTTGATCCACCAGCTGAAAAACAGTGTGGGGAACATTAATATGGACCGCAAGATCGCTGCTAAGTTATGGAAGCTGGGCAGAGACTTTGGGATTTCCAGAGGAGAGGAAACGGAGATCGATATCGATATGAGTGTGACTTTGCTGGCTGATATGCTGGGCACTTCCCGGGAGAGTACATCCAGACTGCTGAAGAATATGATGGAGCAAGGCCTGATCCGTCATGAGAAGAAAAGGATCATCATTCGCGATATGTCAAGCCTGTCTCATTTTTATAAAACAGGTATGTAGGTACGTAAAGAGAAGAGATTATAATTGTTCTTGTAATATGATTCCGTGATAAAAGTCACGGAATCTTTTTTTGGTATTTGATAAAATATACTCAACAAGTTTAGAAGCTTTACAGAAAATGTTTTGCCAGGAAAGGGAGGTATTTTATGGGGTACACGCTGACCCGGACAGAATTTGACCAGGTACTTGAGGGACTTGGGAAAAAATATCGGCTCTACGCACCTGTTCTGAAAAAGGGACAAGGACGATTCACCGATACGGATGTGGTCATTTATGATTTTGTTAACAGTAGTTCAGAGATAGAATTTGAGAAAAAATCAGATTTTTCATTCAAGGAAATTCTGACACCGCTTTCACAAACTTTGTTTTTCTTTACGGAGAATGTGATCAAAGAAGCAGATATCGACGACAGTGAAGCGATCGTTTTTTTGAGAAGCTGTGATATGCATGCATTAAAGAGACTGGATCAGATCTATCTTCATAATGGTCTGCATGTGGACAGCTTTTATAAAAAGATCCGGGAGAAACTGCATTTTGTTCTGATCGGCTGTACATCAGGTTTCCAGGATTGTTTTTGTGTGAGTATGGGGACTAACCGGACGGAGGAAGGGTACCTGTTCTCAGTGAACTTTGTGGATGGCCATTATGATGTGGACCTGAGGGATGCATCCCTGGAGGAGCTCTTTGCAGCTTCCGGCGCTGCTGCCAGGGAAGTGACAGCAGCTTATGTGACCGAAAACGAAGTAAAAGTACATGTTCCGGAGGAGATTCCCAACTCGATTATCGGGTCTGATCTGTGGAA
>CACXGS010000033.1 GCA_902767195.1 uncultured Lachnospiraceae bacterium
ATCATTCAAGAAATATTTCAAGATCAATAAGACGACCGGAAAGTTGACCGTCAAGAAGGGACTGAAGAAGGGTGTCTACAAGGTCAAAGTTAAAGTCAAGGCGGCAGGAAATGCTAACTATAAAGCATCTGCTGTGAAAACAGTGGCGTTTAAAATTATGGTCAAATAATGATGAACAGCCAAATGTGTTATGACAAGCGGCTCCTCACTCCGAATGGTGGTGGGGAGGGTATAGAGGCCTTGATTTCAAGGGAATATTCTAACAACTTTTTTGACGTTAAATGCTTTCTAGTAGCCGTAAAATAAGATAGGAAGTAAGATTGATGCAGTTTACATTTATAAGAAATGCTACATGCCTGATAGAATATGCTGGGATAAGGATTCTGGTAGATCCAATGCTTGGGGAGAGGGGGAGCCAGAAACCATTCCCGAACTCGCCAAGGCAGGAGCTTATGAATCCTTTCTCAGAACTGCCGGTTCCAATGGAGGATCTCCTGGATCCTGATCTTGTCATTGTGACACATCTGCACAGGGATCACTTTGACAGAAGAGCAGCAGAGCTTCTGCCGAAGGAAGTCCTGCTTTTAGCCCAGAATGAAAGCGATGCTCATAAAATCAGAGGCTGGGGATTTCATAACGTGGATATTATAGGGAATCCGGAATTAAAGATTCCGGGAGGTATTTCCCTGATCCGTACCGAAGCTCAACACAGTGTCGGCGAGATGGCACGACTGTCCGGTCCGGCCTGCGGGGTGATCTTGAAACACCCTGGTGAGAAAACATTATATATCACTGGTGATACGGTATGGTACTCAAATGTCTCCAGGATTCTTCATCAATATGAACCGGATGTTGTTGCTGTAAGCTGTGGAGAGAACAAGGTTTATGGAGCTGCACCTCTTATCATGGGAAAAGAAGGAGTAAAGCAGGTTCATCTGGCTGTCCCCGAAGCAGTCCTGATCGCCTGTCATATGGAGTCTTTGAATCATTGGACCCTTTCAAAGAAGGAACTCAGAGAGTATGCTCTGGAAAATGGTTTCTCAGATAATCTGATTATTCCCGAGGATGGAGAGAGGATCGTACTAATATAGTTATTTCCTTCATGTCAATTGCTTTCCAAACAGATTAAAATATAAATTGCTGAGCCGGGTTTTGAGCCTGGCTCTTTTTCATTTTCATGTCAAAGATTTGAAATGTCTCTTTACAGGAGACTAATTTAAAAACCTTATATGCTACAATAGCAGCATCATAAAGATGGGAAATAAAGTATCGAGAGAGAGGAGTGGATCACTGACTTCCCTGATGGAAGCGCTAGTCTGTGCATGAATGAAGCCGTTTGTTTGCATTAGAATCAAAAGATATATGTAAAAGGAACAGATGTCCAAAAGCCTTGTTGTTATTGACATCTGTTCTTTCTTATATAAGAATTTTTTGTTTATGTAATTTTAGATTCCTCTTGCGAAAGATCCTCAAGATATATTATAATGAGTTAGTATAAACTAACCAATATTTGTATCAAAAAAGTATTGTTTTTTGAGGAATGAGTTAGCAGAATATAATCCAATATAAAATAAAGGGGTTTTAAGAAATGGTACCGGATTATAAAAACTGGATTCCCAAGGGAATGATTTACGGACTTATCGTCGGGACTGGCGCACTTGGAGCCGGCTTTGCGACATCACTTATCTTGACGAAAGATGCATCTGCTCCGATCAGAATTGGGCTGAACACTGCCTTGGGATTAGGAACAATTGCATGTGCAAAGGCGGCGCAGTGGTCCGTGTTTGCATATAATCAGTTTTCATATAATGGTAAACGCAAGCTTTCAAAACAGATTATAGACGGGATTGCCGAATACATTAACATCTCGGATGACGGAACAGGACTTGATGTTGGCTGCGGGAGCGGAGCGCTTACCATAGCCTGTGCGAAGAGGAATCCGAAAGCAAAAATGGTTGGAATTGACTATTGGGGAAAGGAGTATGCTTCTTTTTCAAAACAACTCTGCGAGAATAATTCCAAGGCTGAAGGAGTGGATAATACAAGCTACATACAGGGTGACGCCAGACAT
>CACXGS010000034.1 GCA_902767195.1 uncultured Lachnospiraceae bacterium
ATTCTTTTTCCTTCTTTTTCATAAATCTTCTTCGGCTTCTCATGGACAACTGTCACCTGTTCTGACACATTGACATCTCCCTTGTAAGTGGGAATGTAGAAGACCTCATCTGCCACTTCCGCCAGGAAGTCTGCCTCTGCCTCCTCTTTTGCCGAAGAGCCCACAACCAGGGCTGTCTTCCCGTGATAGAGCGGAGCATCACAGGTAGCACAATAGCTGACGCCTCTTCCCAGGAATTCTTCTTCTCCGGGGTAAAGCTTTCCTTGCATTACTCCGGTAGCCAGTATAACACTGGTGGCTTCGTAGAACTGATTATCTCCTCCCTGCAGGGCAAAATAATCACCCATGGCATATACCGCTGTGATTTTATCCTGTGTAATCTCAATCTCCATATTCTCTAAATGTTCTTCGAACCGTTCTGCCAGCTCTTTGCCGGAAATATCCGGAAAACCGAGATAATTCCGGATCAGCTCTGCTTTTTGAAGCTTCATACTGAAATCCCTGTTCCCCAGAAGCAATATTTTCTTATTTCGGATCTTTGCCGTTATAGCCGCTTCCAGGCCTGCAGGCCCTGTTCCGATGATCGCAATATCATAGCGCCCCATAGTTCATCTCCTTTTTTATCATATCTAAACTTGTCTTTATGTCCACAATAACTAGCTTTATCCACATACTTATCCACTTTATCCACAGAAAGAATCAAGGTATGTCCGCGGGGATCTACCTAAGTGGTTTTTACACCAAAGGTGCAAATAACCTCAGAATCAGCTGAGTAAACCGCATGAATACCGGTCGGTCCGGAAGATACTTTTCCGTCACCTCCTCACACAGTTGGAAGGTCTCAATAAAATCGTTTTTTATCGATATGACTGCATCGCATCCGACCATCAGACAGCCGTCCTCAAAATGATGATAGAGACTCCTGTAATCCAGATTAATCGTTCCGCAGATGGCGGCCATATCATCAGAGACACACATTTTACCATGACTAAAGCCGGGCGTATATTCAAAAATCCTCACCCCGTCCCGGACCAGACGACTGTAGTAAGACCTGGTCATCTTAAAGACAATCTTTTTGTCCGGGATCCCAGGGGTAATAATCCGGACATCGACTCCCCGCTTGGCTGCCAGACAAAAGGCGTGACTCATCTCATCGGTTATGATCAGATAAGGGCTCATGATGTAAAAATATTTCTGCGCCCGGTTAATCATGCTGATATAGAGATCTTCTCCCACCTGCTTTTTATCCATGGGGTTATCGGAGTATGGCTGGATATATCCTACCCTGACAGCCGATTCATTATGGTCCGGCAGATAGCTTTCAAATACTTTGTCATCCCAGTCATCTCCCCGGACCGCATTCCACATTTCCAGAAAGGTGATCGTCATGGAGCGGACAGCCTTTCCCTCCAGCCGGATCCCGGTATCCTTCCAATGTCCGTAAGGGGACGTGAGGTTAAAGTATTCATCCGCCATATTGTAGCCACCGGTGAACCCGATTCGACCGTCGACAATCGTCATCTTCCGGTGATCCCGGTTGTTCAGAAACAGGTTCACAATAGGGGTTACCGGGTTAAAAACACGGCAGGGGATTCCTTTGTCCTGGAGGCGGTCCACAAAATCTGTATTGATAAAACCGATGCTGCCGATATCATCGTAGAACACTCTGACATCCAGGCCTTCCCGGACTTTCTCCTCCAGAATAGTCTGCACGCTGTTCCATGCCCGGGCATCTTCTATGGCAAAATATTCCATGAATATAAAATGCTTTGCCTCCCTCAATGCCTGCTTCTGGGCTTCCAGCCCGTCCATTGCGTTGTCGTAATATTCCACTTTCGTGTCCTGATAAACCGGATAGCCGGCCTGCTTCAGGAGGTATTCCGACATACCGCAGCAAGATGGATACTCCTCTCTCAGCCGGTCCATTACTCCCTCATCCTGCTGAAGATGGGGAAACAGTTCCCTGTCGATTTCCTCGAATCGTCTTCTCATCTTCCTTGTGGCACCGGAAAGACCAATCATAATATACAGCAGAATTCCCACCACAGGAATAACAAGAATCAGGATAATCCATGGAATCTTAATAGAGGGTGTCTTATACTGGCTGTAGATTCCCAGTACAAGGAACACCGCCACCACCCGGCTGACTACTGCGATCCACTCCGCATATAGATGGAGTCTGGATATGGCAAGCCCGGTAATCAGAATGATCTCCAGGATCAGGGCGATTCCGACGAACATCATTCGTACAATCCCGTTCTTTACATCGGCTTTTTTCTCCAGGGTTCTATCAGTGAGTGACATAATCCGGTCTCCTGTCGTTTCTGTATTCTCCGATTCGCAGACTCTTATGGTCTGAAAGCTTTCGCTGCAGCCGTCAAATGGATGACTTCCTCATTTCATTTTATCAAATCATGAAAGTGTGTCAATGGCTCATCGATGTTTGTGCAATTGTAAGTATCCGTGACATTTATTACAAGTCTCCAGGCCATAATTATGTAGAATAGAGACAAGGAGGTTTTGAAGTATGAACGTTGCCATATATCAGTACCATAGAAGTGATACCCACAGTCAGGATATTAATCAGTCCGGCGAGATGTTGATCTTATCGGCGGTCACCATGTGCAAAGACAAGGTTACCGAACTTTACGGTGAAGATCAGAACTTTATCACCTACATCGACACCCAGACCCGGATGATCGAGAGCGGCTGCCTGAAAGGAGCTTATGTCCGCCCGGAACTGGAGAATATGCTGGTTGATATCCGGGATGGCAAGATCGATATGGTCGCCGTTACCTATATGGGCGCCGTCGCTTCAGATTACATGTTTATCCTGGCCTTTTACATTTACCTGTGTCAGCACAACATTAAGCTGATCACGGTTCGTGAAGGGGAGAGCATCGGGGGGATGCTTGAAAAAGCCTTGGAAGAGTATCGAAAGAACTCCGGGATGTAAAGTTGTTTCTTTAAAGAGATGTCGGACACTATTACAAAATTGTTGTATTTGCAGCAGTTTTGCAGTGGTGTCCGGCATCTCTTTTTGTTATGATAAAACAAAAAGGAGCAAACACTCATGTCTTATATCGATAAAAAAAACACTCTCATACATTATTTGAACGAACTCATGGAAAAGCCTGTCATAGTCGCCTTCTCCGGGGGGGTAGACAGCAGTCTGCTCTTAAAACTATGCTGTGAAGCAGCCCAACAGACGAGTCAGGCAGTTCATGCTGTCACAATACACTCAAAACTTCACCCATTCGGGGATCTGGAGATTGCCAAAAGGGTTGCGGAAGAAACCGGCGCCATCCATCATATTATCCAGGTGGATGAACTGGAAGCGGCCGGTATACGTTTTAATCCGCCCGACCGCTGTTATCTGTGTAAAAAACATCTGTTTAGTCAACTGAAAGACAAAGCAAACACTCTGGGAACGGATACTATCATCGAAGGGACCAATGCCGACGATCTGCTGGTTTACCGTCCGGGAATCCGTGCCCTTAAAGAACTGGGTATCCTCAGTCCTCTGGCCGTAACCGGCATATCCAAAGAAGAGGTCCGGAAAATGGCTTCAGAATACGGCATCTCCGTTTCCAACCGTCCTTCCGCTCCCTGTATGGCTACTCGCTTTCCCTATGGGACGGAGCTGGATTATGCCGTGATCCGCAAAGTGGAACAATGCGAAAACTGGCTGAAAGACCAGGGATTTTATAATGTCAGAATCCGGGTGCATGACACCATCGCACGCATCGAAATCGACCCTGACCAAATGACTTCTTTCCTCAGCAGGCGGGAGGAGATCCTTTCTGCGATGAAAATCGGCAGATTCGATTATATCACTCTGGATCTGGAAGGTTTCCGGTCGGGGAGCATGGATCTTAAGATTGCTCCGTCACATTCGCCTTTCCCCTCCGGAAGCACAAGGGATACAGGCCGAAACCCACAAAGCCAAGAATAGCATACCTGGCGAAACGGACCATCATGGAAGCCATGTCGGCATCCCCCGCCAGGTCTTTTGGAATCGCTGCTTTTAAAAGGATGTTCAAAAGCAAAATGACCACAATTCCTCCCAGAACCCGCAGAAGGAGCTGTTTTACATTCTCGGTATCTTCGAACCGAACCACTTTCTCCTCAAAAAGTGTTCCTGCTATGAATCCGGCCAACAGTCCCACCGAGGTATAGTATTCGGCAATTCTGCAGAAGAAAAAGCCCGGGATAGCGGTCAGGAAAAGAATTACATACAGAAGTTCTTTCTTCTGAATTCTGTTACTGAGTGCCGGTACGACAAGCATCGCAGCAATTCCCAGCAGCCATCCTCCCAGAACATCTGTAGGGAAATGAACCCCTACGGTGATTCGGGACAATCCGGTAAGAAACGGGAGCAGAAAAGCAAGGATAATCAGCCACTTGTTTTTCTTTTCCCTGGCTATGGACCCATACATACTGGCCGCATTGGTGGAGTGTATGCTGGGAAAGGAATACCCCTGGGCAGAGATGTCGTAAAGATCGGCCGAGGACGACACCGGTCGTAGAACTTTAATATTCTCATTATCAAAATATGGACGACGGCGCATTACAATACATTTGATCATTGTCCCCCAGGAGGCAGCCATCAGAGCATTCAGCCCCACTCTTTTTCCCAGTTCTTTGTCATATCCCCAATATATAAAACCCAGAACAAGAATCAGGATAAGCTCTTCTCCAAAGCATGAGCAAAAGTCCAGAAGCTTCACTGCCGCAGAGCTCAGATTCGTCTGAAGCCATTCAATCATTGCCATTTCCCACTCAAAATAAAACGTATAACCTGCTGTTGCCATCGTTACCTTCTTTCTAATCAAAAGATTGCTGATATCTACTATTTCCCGATACTCAATATACCATAAAATAATTCGTTTATCATCACTTCCCCTGATAAATAATGGTTTCCTATTCCCCGTCTCTGGTATCTGACACCGAATAAATATGAATTTATTATTGACAAGCGAAACCCTTTGGTGTTATAGTCATGTCAAGCTATAGCGATGCAA
>CACXGS010000035.1 GCA_902767195.1 uncultured Lachnospiraceae bacterium
AATCCATACTCGTTCTGACCCAGAAGACGGATCATAACCGGCGTATAGACAATTCCTATGATGACGCTCAGTGCCATCTGCAGATAGGACAGCAGCGTACCTAATTTCAACTGATCCATCAGAGAAATCCTTTCAGGCTATTTTTTAAAGCATTTGTCCAGATAATCCGAGAATCTTCTTCTTTCAACGATCAACTGCCTGTCAGCAGCATCAAAACTGCAGGATTCCCGGATCTCAAAAGGTTTCTGCTGATGAATGTACCTTTCTTCCAGGCAAAATGTTTCACAGATAGACTCAATCCGGGAAGAAATATTCTGCACCGTATTTCTGTCAAACACATAGAATGGTACATGAAAATTGATCGAAAACGCAGCCGCATGAAACGAATCGGTAAACACGATATGCGCATTGGAAAGCAGTTCGATAAACTTCGCCGGATCAATGCCGTAGAAACTGCTGCACGGATCAAAAGGATCAATGATCGTATATCCGCCACCGGCTGCATATTCTTCAAGATGCTTCATCAGATCTTTACTGATTCCATCCAGAAAAGCCATTAATACATATGGAGCCAGGCCAGATGCCTTTAGTGAAAGAATTTTCTTCCATCGTTCACCGGAAATATAAAGAGTCGGATCGATCAGCCATTCGCAGTCTCTTCCCGTTATGCGTGAGATTTCCTGTGCGCCTTTCTTTTCACGGCAGGACAGGTACCGGAAGCCGGAAAGCCACTGACGCATCTTTTCCGAATACTCCTCCGGAATAACATCAAGGCCGATGCTCGGACTGATACAAACCTTCCTGGCATCTTCTGCAAAACGCAGGAAATAAAAGGCGGAATTTCTCACCACTGTTTTCGTGTCTATATTCCACACCTGATCACTTCCTGCAACAAAGAAATCATATTCAGAAAACGAATCTGCCGGTATCTGTCCATTTGTCTTGAGCAGATATTTAGTCCTGGTGTATTTCCTGTCAAAAGCAAGGAAATGAAAGAGCCGGGCTGCCTGAATATCTCCAAGAATGATCCCCTGAAAGAATTTTCGAAGCGCCAACGTACGCCACCGCCATTTAGATTGTCTGTCAATAAGAACTATGGATTCACCACGAAAACCATAATCCTCCAATATCTTCTGAACCGCAAGGTTCTGCAGTCTGTTTCCATAATTCTGGTTGCCGTAGAGGGTTATGATTCCGATTTTTTTCATGCCGGGTCCTCAATCAATTCAGAAGCAGTCGTTTTATTCCGGCGATCATTCCCGGATCCATCGGGCCATAGTAACCGCCATAATACATATAAAGCGACAGTGCTATTGCACCATATATCATAAAGTAGAGTGCCGCTTCGCTGAACCCAACCATGGAAGACGCGGGAATCATCAGTTCAAAAGGCGTTTCTGCAACAATATACTTCAGAAACAGCAGCAGAAACGGCAGTATGGCAAAATACAAAAATATCATGCTGCGAATAAATATGTCATATTGTCTGATGGAACCAAACGCGTACATGATAAACAGCAGGATAACATCTCCGTATTTTTGAAACCGTTTTGTCTGTGGAATACGCCTTTTGCAATACAGGCACAGCAGCATGCAGAAAACAATCTGGATAAATCGAACTGCAGCCCTAAAGACGATGTAGTATGACCCTCCGCCGAAACCATATGCATTCAGTTTTTCAATCAGTGACTGAACCATGGGAATTCCGGCATATCGCATTAAAACAGGCAAGATAAGATTAACAGATGAAAAAGCTGCCAGAGTAATAATCATCAACACCAGTTTGGGTATATAGCGATTCAATTCTATCATCAGGCGTATGATAATAAGAATAACTGTACTGTTATGTACATTGGCAATCGCAAGATACGCTATAAAACATAACGGTTTACTGGCGTTCCGTACAAGATCCTTATAAAGAACATAGGCAAACAATGCATAAGCCGTCATATTACGCAGACCGGAAATGCTTCTGAAATCAAGCATTGCAAGAAGGAAAAAGAAACAAAAGGAAATCTTCCAGTCCGGAATGTCGTCTTCTATATCTGCCGCAGCCATCAGAATAATGCTGGACGTTGATGTATAGATGATAATTCCCGTTATAATTGTCAACAGCTGATCAATCTTCAAAAGGCTGATAAGATACGCATAAAGAAGATACAGTGGGGCTCCCTGCTGATATGATTCTATTGATTCATAATACTTATTGATTGCACCGCTCATGACAGTCCACAGATCATATCTGCGGAGAATATGCAGAGTTTCATAATGGCGGTGCAGATCAAAGCTTACAGGAGGCTGATAAAAGAAATACAGGGAGCTTAATCCGATGGATGCCAATATCATATACATGCGCATATATTTCCTGGGAATTGCAAACCCTAAGCATCCCCAAAAGACAACAGAGCCCCAAACTATCATTCGTTAAGATTTCCTTTTCTATGAATCACAGTTGCTGAAACATCTTCCCGGAAGAGACAATCACTTATCCTTTTTTATTGCTTCTGATTCGAAAATAACTATAAATCAGCCAATAACACCGCATGCGCAAAAGCCGGTATATGACAGTATCCCGGCGTTTCCACAGTTTTGCAGGTTCAGCATACTGACGAATTCTTTTCAGCCTCCTGCAGGAACTCCATATTGTGTCTTTTTCACCAGGCAAAAGAGCATATCTGCGGACGCACTGGCAGATATATTCTGCAATAAAGGACTTTCCCTGTTTGATCTTCTCGCTTTCCATAAAATAGACCATATATGCGAGATTATCCATCTCACTTTCAAAGCAGACGGAATTTGCCGACCTGGATAACCCAATATTGTCCCGATAGTAAATATACAATGGACGATTGAT
>CACXGS010000036.1 GCA_902767195.1 uncultured Lachnospiraceae bacterium
GCGGGTGATACGGGCTCTGGAATACTATCATGAGACCGGGAACCGGCTTTCGGACCACAACAGGGTTATGAGAAAGAGAATCTCTCCCTACAACTTTGCATATTTTGTCTTATATCATGACAGGGAGATCCTCTATGACCGGATCAACCAAAGGGTGGACCGGATGATGGAAGCCGGTCTTCTGGAAGAGGTGGAAGGACTGATCCGGGAAGGGTATGGGAAAGATCTTGTCTCCATGCAGGGAATCGGATATAAAGAATTCTTCGATTACTTTGAGGGAAAGGAGACCCTGGAAGAGACCATTGATAAGATAAAAAAAGATACAAGACATTTTGCCAAACGCCAGATGACCTGGTTCCGAAGAGAGAAGGAGGTCATCTGGATGGATAAAGGCGATTACGGGGAGGCGGACCAGATTCTCTCCGTGATGAAGGACATACTAAAAACAAAAGAGATAATAACGGAAATGGAAACAAATGAAATCGTTAACGAATGAACTATTAAGAGAATATTATGAGCAGATGGGCATCAGTCCCCAGGTCTATGACTATTGTATTTCCGTCGAGGAGGACTTAAAGCCCCGCTTTGAGGAAATTGACCGGGTAGCGGAGATCAACCAGATGAAGGTCCTTAATGCCATGCAGCAAAACCGGCTCAGTGAAGCCTGCTTTGCTCCGAGTACCGGTTACGGTTATAATGATTTGGGAAGGGATACTCTGGAAGCCATCTATGCTCACATCTTCCGGACGGAGGATGCTCTGGTACGGCCCCAGATTACCTGCGGAACCCACGCCCTGGCCCTGGCTCTCATAAGTCAGCTGAGACCGGGAGACGAACTCCTTTCTCCGGTAGGGAAACCTTACGATACCCTGGAGGAAGTGATCGGGATCCGCCCTTCCTCCGGGTCGCTGGCTGAATACGGAATCAGTTACCGGCAGGTAGACCTGCTGGAGGATGGCTCTTTTGACTGGGACGGGATTGCCCGCGGGATCGGAGACAGGACCAGAATGGTAACCATACAGCGTTCCAAGGGTTATGCCACCAGGCCGACCCTGTCTGTGGAACGAATCGGGGAACTGATCACTTTTGTGAAAAAGATAAAACCTGACCTGATCTGTATGGTGGATAACTGCTATGGAGAGTTTGTGGAGCTTAAGGAACCATCGGAAGTGGGAGCGGACCTGGTGGTGGGATCTCTGATCAAGAATCCGGGCGGCGGACTGGCTCCCATCGGAGGATATCTGTGCGGTACAAAAGAATGCATTGAGAGAGCGGCATACCGGCTTACTTCCCCTGGACTGGGCAAGGAAGTGGGAGCGACTCTCGGCATTACGCAGACTCTGCTGCAGGGTTTGTTCCTGGCGCCTGCTGTTGTAAAGGGTGCTTTAAAGGGAGCCATTTTTGCGGCATCCGTCTACGAGAATCTGGGATTTCGCGCCATACCGGCTGCCGGGGAGACCAGGCATGATATTATCCAGGCAGTGGAGCTGGGTGATCCGGAATACCTGAAGGCTTTCTGCCGGGGGATTCAGGCAGCTGCACCGGTGGATAGTTTCGTCACTCCCGAACCCTGGGATATGCCGGGCTACGATGCCCAGGTCATCATGGCCGCCGGAGCTTTTGTATCCGGATCTTCCATTGAGCTGAGTGCGGACGGCCCTATGAAAGAGCCTTATGCAGTTTATTTTCAGGGAGGGCTGACATGGGAGCATGCCAGATTCGGAATTATGATGTCTCTCCAGAAAATCTGGGAGAAAGGAAATCTTAAGAATCTTCATATACAAAAAAATTGATTTATGTTAGAATGAAAGATGGTATTCTGTCAGAATCCGGGGTCAAAGCCCGGATATCGCTGTGTCCGGAGAGAGGACAGGAGGCGTATGGACAGAAAGAATATGACAATGAAAGAGCGTCCGCAGACGGAGAGGCCCTATGAGAAATGTATGGAATCAGGAGCGGAAAGTCTGACGGACGGAGAGTTACTTGCGGTGATTCTGCGATGTGGAATCAGGAACTGTAGTGCACTGGAACTGGCCTGTAAGCTGTTGGAGAAGCATCCGGTCTATGAGGGACTGGCGGGACTTCATCACCTGGATTATCACACTCTCCGGGAGATTCCGGGGATCGGTAAGGTGAAGGCGGTGGAGCTCCTTTGCGTTATGGAGCTTTCCAAGCGTCTTGCAAGGGCTTCTGTGGACAGACAGGTCGAGTTCACTTCACCGGATTATGTGGCCTCTTTTTATATGGAGGAAATGAGACACCTGGAGTCGGAGCAGGTCCGTCTGCTTCTTCTCAACAACAGGAGCCGCCTGATCAGAGATGTGGTACTGTCAAGAGGGACAGTCAATCAGGCTCTTGTTCCCGTGAGAGACATTTTTGTGACAGCCCTGCGTTATGGGGCAGTGTCTCTGATCCTTCTTCACAATCATCCCTCAGGAGATCCGGATCCCAGCAGAGAGGATATTCTGCTGACCAACCGGTTGAAGGAGGCGGGGCTGATGCTGGATATCCCCCTTGTGGATCACATTATCATCGGTGACTGCTGTTACTGTAGTTTCCGGGAAAGACAGATGCTGTGAATCTCCCCGGAAAGTCACATTTTTAAGACAAATATTGCCGCTTTTTTTAATCAGTTGAATCGGAAAGGAGACATGTGAGGATGTCTGAGAGAATATATGGAATTGATATGGGCACGAATTCGATCAAAGTATACCAGATGGGAGCCGGGGTGGTGCTTCATCAGAAGAATATGATTGCTATCGTCAATAAGACGGAAGCCCTGGCCATAGGGGATGAAGCGTATTCCATGTATGAGAAGGCGCCCAAGAACATCCAGGTCAGACAGCCCATTGTGAATGGAGTTATCGCTGATTTTACGGCAATGCAGTCCATGATCGAGATTCTGTTTAAAGGTGGCCGCAAGGCCAGGAGCATGAAGATTGGCAATGAGCAGCTTGTCGCCAACAGCAATACAGAGTTTTATATTGCAGTTCCCTCAGATGTGACCGAGGTGGAGAAACGTGCTTTTTATGATCTGATCGCCAGCTCTGCCTTAAAGAGCAAGAGAGTTCATCTGGTGGAGAAGCCCATTGCAGATGCTCTGGGCGCAGGACTTAATGTTATGGATGCTACCGGACGCCTGATCGTCAACATCGGTTCAGACACTACCGAGATCAGTCTGATCAGCTTGGGCGGCATCGTTCAGAGCCGTCTTCTGAAGATTGGCGGAACCAAATTTGATGAAGCCATTCAGCAGGCAGTGAAGAAGAATCATAATCTGGTCATCGGCATGAAGAGTGCCGAACGGCTTAAGATGCAGCTTGCCACCGGCATCAAGGAAGAAGAAGAGAGGACGGCGGAAGTCATGGGAAGAAATCTTATCACCGGACTTCCCAACCGGGTCACCGTGACCAACCATCTGATCTTTGAAGCCATGGAGGAGAGTATGTCATCCATTGTGGATGCCATTAAATTTATTCTTGAGAAGACTCCGCCGGAACTGTCTATGGATATTATGCATGATGGTGTCTGTGTGACCGGCGCATCTTCTTATATTAAGAATCTTGACCAGCTGATCCAGCAGGAGACCGGTCTGAAGATCATGAAGATGGAAGAACCGGAACTTTCTGTTGTGAAAGGACTGGGTATGATTATGGAGAATCCGGAATATGAACGTCTGGCGAATGCTCTGCAGGAGTCCAGATATCACTAGGAGTGAATATGAACAATCGACATCGTCTAAATCTCTCTCCCAGGATACTTCTGATTATCCTGACGGTTCTGTGTATGGTGATGCTGACAGTAAGTGCCCTCTTCGGCCAGGTCACCAAGCCTTTTTCCGATGTGGTGGGTATTGTGATCATCCCCATGCAGGATGGAATCAACAAAGTGGGTACTTTTTTCGGTAACCGTTTCGGAAGCTTCAGGACTATGCAGGAGCTTCAGGAGGATAATGCAAAGCTGAAGGAGAGAGTCAAAGAACTGGAAGAAAAAAATAAGGCTCTTTCGGCCAACGAAGATGAGCTTACCAAGCTTCAGAAGCTTTATAAGCTGGATTCGGAATACAAGGACTACAAGAAGGTCGGCGCCAGGGTGATCAGCAAGGGCGGCGGCAACTGGTATGAGACCTTTGTGATCAATAAGGGATCGAAAGACGGGATTAAGGTAGATATGAATGTGATCGCGGATGAAGGTCTGGTGGGTATTATTACCGAGACCGGGAAGAACTATTCCAAAGTCCGTTCCATTATCGATGACAATAATAATGTCAGTGCCCGTTCTGAGGTTTCGGAGGATACCTGTGTGGTGAAGGGCAACAGCCAGAAGATCCACAAGGAGGGAAAGATTGATGTGGTCTACATAAGCAAAGACGCCAAAATAGCAGAGGGCGAGATGCTGACCACCTCCCATATCAGCTCCAAGTATCTGCCGGGAATCCGGATCGGTACGGTGAGCGATATTACCAAGGACTCATCGAACCTGACCCAATCAGCCGTGGTCTCCCCTCTGGTTGACTTTGAACACCTGGATGAAGTGCTGGTCATCACAGAGCTTAAACAAGTACCCGAGGATGACAGCAAGAAAGAATAGAGTACTATGAAACGTGGAATCGTTAATTTCTTATCCATATTGATCTGCTTTTTATTGCAGACCTCCGTCTTTGAACATATCAAGCTGGCGGGAGTGAAGCCCAACATCCTGATTATTCTTGTGGCTTCCGTGGCCGTCATGCGGGGATCCAAGGAAGGAATGTGGATCGGTTTCTTCAGCGGCCTTCTGCTGGATATGTTTTATGGAAGTTACTATGGCATCTTCGCTTTTATCTATATGTTTTCCGGTTATTGCTGCGGTTTCTTCAACCGGATTTACTACCAGGAGGACATTGCCCTGCCTCTCCTTTTGATTGCGATCAATGATTTTGCCTATGGTATTCTTATGTTTATTAAGCAGGGCCTGCTGCACAATCACAGAAATCTTTTATTTTATCTTCGGACCATCATTCTGCCGGAGGTGGTATATACTGTTGCGGTGGGTCTGATCCTTTACCGGATCCTCCTCAAGGTACACCTGTGGCAGAGCAGAAGGGAAGATCAAAATGCCGACATTGTTTAATAAGAATAACAGGAAAGGGCTTTCTGTACGGGAGATCCGTGACATCATTAAGAGTGTGCTGACGAACCGCCTTGTGATTCTGGGCGTGGTTCTGGTAAGCCTGAGCGGTCTTCTGCTTTACAGACTTTTTGTTCTCCAGATTGTGGAGGGAGAAGAGCACCTTTCCAATTTTAATTACAAAGTAGAAAAAACCATCAAGCTGAACGGCACCCGGGGTAATATTTATGATTGCAACGGGAACCTGCTGGCTTACAATCAGCTGGCATACACTGTGACCATGGCCTCTTCGGACCGTAATTCGGAGATTGCCCAGGAGCAGACGGAGAAGACCGGGAAAACAGTGACGACCAATGATGTTTTGAATAGTAATATTATTCGTCTGATCAACTTGCTGGAGAAGAACGGAGACGAGGTGCCTCTGGATCTCCC
>CACXGS010000037.1 GCA_902767195.1 uncultured Lachnospiraceae bacterium
AGAGGACCTTTTATAAATTATGGCAAATAATAGGCAACATTGTGACAGACACCAATGTGTCTTTCTAAAAATACACAGGGAATGAGATTCTAAATGATTTTTAAGACAACCTTAGCTGGATCAAATCCAAGGATAATCAGAGAATTTTATATGGAAGGAACTCGTACGGTCGGGGAACTTTTGTCCATAATAGCTATTGTTCATGGATGGCCTCAGGATGCTCCTTTAAAGCTGGTTTTGGGAGAGAAAGAGATGACAAGCTCTCTTTCCGTTCAGACTCTTGGGCATAATCAGGAGAGAATCCAGGTGATCATGCCGATGCAGGAGAGAAAAGACTATTGGGGACATAGGATGATGAATGAGGAGAAATGGATCTTCCGGTTGGAGATAGTATCAGAGGAGGAATCCGTAGACAAAGGACCGTCTCCTGTCCCCGCCGCTGGCCCCAGGCTTCTCCGCTTCAGGGGGATGAATCCTTCGAGAACCTGCGATTCTCTTGAGAACTGGAATACCCTGCACAGGCGCCTGGTCCGATCCGGTGATTATCATTATGGATATGGATATCGTGGGAAGAGAGAAGAACAGGGAGAACTGCTGGTTAATCCGAAAAGAATAAACCGATTGTTATATCGCAGGCTGGTGTGCCGTGAGGAGGAGATTCATCTAAGCAGAGCCTGTTGTCACAGCTTTGAGGATATCCTGAATTCTTACACAGTGGATATTCTTAAATCTATGGTGAGGGAAGAATTGAGGAAGGTCGATCCATATCTGAGGAAAAGGGAGTTGATCCGGGAGATCATCAGGGAGTACAAGAACGGGGACCGTTGGAAGAAGATTCTGGATGAGATGGATACCCATGAATACAGTGACTTTCAGAAGCTGTGCAGGGGAGAGGTTGAAAGTGCGAGAAGGGGAGCCTTCAACTATCCTGTTTTGCGTCAATATTGCCTTCGGAACAGACGATATGATATTACTTATATCCCTCATGAATTACTGGATTATTATGAAAAGATGCTGATGGAGGAAGGGGAGAAAGACCTGGTCGTCCTTAAGAAGATCAGGCATGTAATCAGAGCGGCATCTGAACTTTATGGGGTGTTTACCAGGAGCATGTGTAAGCAGCTGGCTGTGATCATGTATCCAAAAGAGGTGAAACCGGAAGACATTTCTTTAGCCTGGAAGGAAACGGACACCCTGCAGTTCTTGAACAAGTATACGATGTTTAATTGTCGGATTATGGATAGCTTTTTTGCTCAAAGTCTCATGGAGGACCCTATGCTGAAGGTTTTCGGTTACTATGTTCCCTCAAAAGACGAGGCTTTCCGGATTGCCGACGGAAAGATGAATTATACGAAGGAAGAGCAGAAAGTGCTCCAAAAATGCCTCTCCGGTTTTGAGTTTAAGCATTATTATTACTATTACGGGAATAAAGAGGCTCTGATCGATCGGTGTATTTCTTTACTGTATGAGATGAGTCATCTGGGTATCGATTCTGCGGGAATGAAGGATTATTTACAGGAGAGTTTTCGGATGGAAGGAACGGCTTCCCAATATCGAAACCTGTTTAAACAGGTGGACCGGTACAGGATGAAGGTGCGCTCTGTGGAATTACATGGATATACAGAGGAAGAAATCCGTAGAAAACAGAATATCTGAACGGCCGGATTTTAAGGAAATAAGATATATGACAATAGAGAATAAGAGTAAAAACAGATATGATAATGTAAGGGCGGCAGCAGACTTTGGCCTGGAGAAGCTGGTTAAAGGAACAGAAGCTGCCCTGGCTCAGAAGATCGTGTTTCAGGAATATAAAGGAATTGTCAGCAAAAACGCTGCCGACTGGGTTTACGGAGGCAGCGAAGTGTTTGGGGAGATGGGAGACCTTGTACTTCTGTCCGCAGATCAGATTAGTCTCCGTGAGGACGCAGGAAGAAAGTACAAGGCAGAACTCAGCATTGATCCGATACAGGGGGAATTCGTATTTGCTGACTGCAATTGTAATCATTTTCGTGGGAACGGTTGCAGCTGCCCCCATATTGAAGCGCTGCTGATGGCGTATCTCATTGAAACACATGGGGTGGATTCCCTGCGGGAGACGGAGATAGAGAAGGAGCTGCAGAGGCTGACCGGGATTGATGATCCATTGATTCCCGGTGTCCTGCGGAAGACAGATTTTTCCCTGAACCGCTTTCGTAAGCTTTCTTCCTCCTCGGCCGGAGATAGGAACAAGCCCGTTTGGATTTCAGAGCCTAAGAAGGCCTGGAGAGATGCAGAGGGGAAAGATAAAAAGAAAAACAGAGGAAAAAGAGCTCCCAAGGCGACACTTTCTCTGGAGTGTATTCTTACTACGATCCAGGGATGTGTCAGTGTGGAGCTAAAAGCGGGACCGGGCAGACATTATGTGATCCGCCAGCAGCAGGAACTGCTGAAAGCCTATCGGAAGAATCTGCCCTTTTCCTTTGGTACAAAGTATACGATTCCTGCAGGGAAGGAGCATTATTCCAAAGAGTCCGCAGAAATAATGGAGTTTTTTGCAGCCCTATACGAGAGTTATGACCGGGTTAACAGAGGAAAGACCATCCTCCCTGCCCAGGGACAGGAAAGACGAGCATTTCTTCTCCAGGGAAGAGACCTGGATGCTTACATGGAACTGATGGGCGGAAGAAAGCTGACGATAGATGGGACAAGCTGCATTGTGGACCTTGATCATAAGCCCGCTGGGATCGAGATTGTAAAAGAGCTTCACGGAGCGATCATGAAACTGCATGGAGAGACCGCGGTAGGCTGCGGTTTTAAGGGAATGTATCTCAGACAGGGCGACAAGGTATTCTGTTTGCCGGCCGGGCAGTGGGAACTGCGGAACGAATTGATGGAAGCGGGAAAGCTGCAGGAGGAGCTTTATATCCAGAATAAGGATCTGCCTGTAATATGCTCCGGAATTCAGAGGATGGATCCGAAAATGGAGCAGGTGGAAGTCCATGGTTTTTTGATTCAGGATTACCTTCCGGTTCAGCCGGACATAGAGATTTACCTGGATTACCCGCAGGAGGGGCTGATCTCCTGTAAGGTGATAGCTTCTTACCCCTCGACTCATGGGAAGTATAATCTGTTCGATGAGAAAAAGGGAAGGAAATTCCGGAATCTTTCTGCGGAGCAGAAGGCGGCGGAAAGACTATGGGGATTTTTTAATGCTTTTGATGAAGAGGGAAAACAAATCTATTATCAATGTGATGATGGGGAACTATATATTTTCCTTACAGAGACGATTCCTCTTCTGTCAGAGATTGGGCAGGTATATGTATCTGACAGCATAAAGAGACTTCGGGTGCGGCCTGCAGGTGAACTCGCAGTAGGACTTCAGGTGGATGCAGGCAATTTGCTCATATCTTTGCATTCCAGGGAGATGAATGAGCAAGAAATGATTCAGATATTGAATGCCTATGACCGGAAGAAGCATTACACCCGATTAAAAAACGGGGAGTTCATTGCTTTTGATGATCAGAGTGCAGAAACCTGGGAAGTCTTAGCAGAAGCATTTAAGCATTATGGAAAGAAAAATCCTGAGGCGATGAAGATTCCTCTTTACCGTGCTCTTTATTTTGAAGAAATGTTGGGAAACCGGTCAGAGGTCATCCTGGAGAAAGGGGATGACTACCGGAAGCTGGTGGAACAATTGCAGTCCGGGACATCCTGGAGAGGGAAGGTGCCGAAAACTCTTGAAGACGTAATGAGAGGTTATCAAAAAGATGGTTTCTTCTGGATGAAAATGCTTAAGGCCAATGGATTCGGGGGGATTCTGGCGGATGATATGGGCCTGGGAAAGACCCTGCAGGTCCTTGCTTTCCTTCTCTCCGAGAAGGAAGAGGGGAGGACAGGGGATCAGCTTCGAACGCTGATCATTACTCCGGCCTCTCTGATCTATAACTGGAA
>CACXGS010000038.1 GCA_902767195.1 uncultured Lachnospiraceae bacterium
GTTGTCAAGGATGCAGGAAGTATTCACATATTTTGAGACATTAGCAGTCCCGGTACCCAGTATATATAAGTCTTTCATCATGGTTTCGTCCCCCTTTGCGTGTGTTTCATATCATCACCATGTTACTTATTTTATAATTACCATTTCCTGTGTACGGCATTCTAAGCATGTGTTTACTATCCTCTTTAGTGAGGATCAGGAGGTATCTGGTACCTGTCCATATTCCAACTCATATAAAGTGGTATACTTATTGTCCGGGTATTCTCACAAATACTTTCTCCCATGTTTTTTTCAGATAGTTTATATCCTGTAAGCGGTTGATACTTCCAAAAGTCCTATGACTTTTGCAGCAAAAATTGCATTTTCCACAGGACTTTTATGAAAAGGTACCCGGTACCCTGTCTGCTGTCTCCGGATACCCGGTAAAAAGAATGGCATTCAGGCCAAATTCTCTGGCTGCTTTCACGTTATCTTCGTTATCATCAATGAAGATACATTCTGCCGGGTCCAGATCGTACTTATCGCATATCTTCTGATAGATGGCCGGATCCGGTTTTATCACGCCCACATGACAGGAGAAAATCCCGCCATCCATATAGGGCAGGAAATCCAGCACCTCCGGCTTGCTGTTCATGATAAATTCGGAATAATTGGATAGAAAGAGAACGCGGTATCCTTTCTCCTTGAGGTCGCAGATCCAGGGTATGGCATAATCGGCCTTTCCCATACAGCGATCTACATGTTTGAGAGTCAGACGGATCTCTTTCTCATATTCCGGTGCTGCTTCCACCATCTTTGAAAAGACCTGGTCGCAGTCAATGCCCCGATCCAGATCGTTCCAGGATCCGGTAAGCCACATGGCTTCATTCACCTTTTCGATTACATGGTCATCCTTCAGCAGGTTCTTCACATAAGGCATGTAATCGAACTTCATCAATACATTTCCTATATCAAATATAATCGTCGTTATCAATTGTTCAATCTTCTCCTGTCAAATGTACTGTAATATATTCATGTTCCGTAGCCGGGAGAAACTTCTCCACCACATCTTTTGTCTTCATTTTCAGGCTGGAAGTACAGACACATGGATGGCAGCCAAGATACTCGTCTTCCAGAATATCTTCATCGATCAGAAGCTGTACGTCATGGTCATGATCATTCATCAGCCCCATGATACTGACTGCTCCCGGCTCGATATCCAGATACTTAAGCATTGCTTCCGCATCTGCAAAAGACAGCCGGGCGGAATGAATCTGTTTGGACAGTTCCTTTGTCTTAAACTTCTTATCCCCAGGCATCATAAGCAGGTAAAACTTCGTCTTCTGCCGGTTGCATAAAAAGAGGTTTTTACAAATAATCACTCCCAGCACCGCATCGATCTCATTGCAGGCTTCCATGTTGTCCGCCCGTTCATGGTCTGTACGGATATAGTCGATTCCGAGACTGTCCAGAAAGTCATAGGTTCTTACCTCTCTTTCCAGTCTGTCTGTTACATCATTTGGTCTTCCCCTGTGTAGTTCCATTTGTGTCCTCCTGTCTCAGTGCCTTCATCACAGAACTGACGCTGATCTTTCCTTCCTGGGATGTGATAATATCCGTTACCCGTTTAACGATGCCACCCAGTTTTCCTTCCACTACCTTATTAATCCAGTCGAGGTCTTTTTTATCGATATCTCCGATGTAAGCCTTCTCCATGATAATGATTGTCGCTTCTCCGATTCCCGCTATAAAAGCGCCTGCTACAATCGCATTGAGAACGTCAGCCGCCACATTTGCCAGGCCGGGTATAAGCTTTAATTGATTCAGGGCTGTTTTGGCAACCATGCTTACCGTGCCGGCCTCGACAATCCTCGAGATGATCGTTTTTGTGAAATCATCCGTCTGATCCATTCCGTATATTTTTGAAATGCCTGTGATCAGACCGCCTTCTAATGGTGTCAGGATGACAGCGTCGGGAAAATCAATCGGTATGGCACCCACGACAACTCCCGAGGTCGATGCTCCGAAAGTCAGCAATTGAGCCATCTTTCTCTTGTATTTCAGATCATATCGTTTGACAGCTTCTTCCGCATCCCTGATCGCATCGTCGAGATGGTCTTCTGTCGTTTGTACCAGCTCCTCAATGCCTCTCGGAACAATGTCAAGGCCCTTGGGAGGTTCTGCAAGAACCGGGATAATTGCTACCGGCATTCCTGTTTTCCTGGCGAACTTGTGGAAGTTATCTTCAACCATTTTTATGTTGTCCTCATCTTCCGCCTCGAAAAAGGACTTCGTCAGAACAACAATGATCGGAACATCCTTCCACTCCTTCTTCACTTCCTCCACCGTTTTTACCATTTGTTTCGTAAAACGTTTGGAAGTGGCATCCACACAAAACCA
>CACXGS010000039.1 GCA_902767195.1 uncultured Lachnospiraceae bacterium
GGCGGAAGATCCAGAAAGCATTAAAGATGCCGGATGCGGCGAGAGGAAGATGACTATTCCGAATACGTATGCATTCCTTATGAAAAAGTGGCTGTAGCCGCATTGACGACACATTGAGAAGCATGAAAGAAAGGGAACCATTATGAACAGTGGACAGGACATACCAGTGTTTGGCGGATACCGCGGTGATGAAGAGACATACGTGGACGATCAGTTTTGCCAAAACTGCAGAAATCATGGCTGTATGTGCCCGATGGAGCTTCCGGAAGAGAATGAGGAAGCGGAAGAATACGACCGTGTTATGAAACGCAGAAAAGAGGATGCGATCGTACGCGGTGGCGAACCGGTCTGGTGTATTTACTGGGAAGGGCAGAAAGGCAGTACAGGAGGAATGTATCGATGAGGGAGGTTCATATAGAAAGTGAGTTTGTGAAGGCTGTGCAGCATGCAGGCGGTCTTGCGTATAAGCTCACATCCCAAACAGCAAACGGCCTGCCGGATCGCCTGGTCCTGTTTCCTTCCGGGAAAGCAGTATTTGTGGAACTGAAGGCTCCTGGAAAGATGCTGAGACCTCTTCAAAGAAAACGGCGGATGCAGCTGATGGAACTTGGTTTCCCGGTGCTGTGCATAAACGAGCTTTCACAGATAAGGCCGGCGGTCAATGCCATCATATCCTGGGAGCCAGGATTTTCTTTTCCGGCAGGTATCGGAGCGGAAATTCCGGATCTGGATGAAGTATCTATCTGCGATGAGAATGGACAAGGAGGTGATGCCCTATGAAGTTCATGCCGCATGAATACCAGCGGTACTGTATTGATTATATGAAATCTCACCCAGTATCCGCGCTTTTCCTGGACATGGGCCTCGGTTGAGGAAAGACCGTGATAACGCTGACCGCACTTCGTGACCTGATCCTGGATGAAATGAAAGTGTCCAGAGTTTTGGTTATCGCTCCGCTGCGGGTAGCCAGAGATACCTGGCCGGCAGAGATCAAGAAGTGGGATCATCTGCAGACCATCGATATGTCCGTTATCGTGGGTGACGCAGCGACAAGGAAAAGCGCCGTGCAGTCGAATGCCCTGATTCATACGATCAACCGTGAAAACGTCAAGTTTCTGGTGGAGTATTTCGAGCATGCAGGAATTCGCTGGCCCTATGACATGGTGGTGATCGATGAGCTATCTTCGTTCAAAAACCACCAGTCACAGCGTTTCAAATACCTACGGAAGATCCGTCCATATGTAAAACGCTGGGTAGGGTTAACTGGCACACCCACATCCAATGGTCTCATGGATTTGTGGGCGGAGATTGGTATCCTGGACGGCGGAGAGCGCCTGGGACGGTTTATCGGTCGGTATCGGGAAGCCTACTTTCGTCCGGGATCCATGAATCCCATGACCGGGGTTGTCTACCAGTATGTTCCACGCTCCGGCGCCGAAGAACAGATTTACCGGAAGATTTCCGATATTACGATCTCCATGAAGACTCTGGACTATATCCGGATGCCGGAATGTGTAACGGTCAATCATGAGGTAAAGATGAGCCCAGCGGAGAAGAAACTGTATGATCAGCTGAAAACGGACCTGATTATCCCTACGGAACAGGGTGATATCGACGCAGTGAATGCGGCGGCCTTGTCCAACAAGCTGGTGCAGATGGCCAATGGTGCTGTCTATGATGAAAAACAGATGGTGCGTCCGATTCACAAACGAAAGCTGGAAATGCTGGAGGACCTGATAGAAGCGGCAAACGGACAGCCTGTACTGATTTCTTACTGGTTCAAACACGACAGGACGCGGATCATAGAACATCTGCAGTCGGTTGGTCTGGAGGCGAGGGACATCCGAAGCACAGAGGACATTTCTGACTGGAACGCGGGCAAAATCCCGATAGCGCTGATTCACCCGGCTTCTGCGGGGCATGGCCTTAACATCCAGGAAGGCGGACATATTCTGATCTGGTTCGGGCTCACATGGAGTCTTGAGCTCTACCAGCAAACGAATGCCCGGCTATGGAGGCAAGGACAGCGCAACACTGTCACGATCCATCATATCATCTGCAAGGATACGGTGGACAGTGACATACTTGCGGCGCTTGCCAGCAAAGACGTGACGCAGGAGAAACTGATCGCTGCTGTGAAGGCACAGGTGTCGTGAATAGATACAATCCAGTACAGACTAAAGTCTGTAGAAATACAGTGCAGATACAACTGATGGCTATAGGATATAAGAGAGAAAAGCAAAGTTCGACACAGACCGAAGTCTTGAAAAATGAAATTTATATAATGCTGCGGTCACACGGGTCAGAAGTAAATGCGCACGTAAATATATGCCAGTCCATAGCGGGAGGTGATAAGCAGATGGGCGAAGAGGTGAGCCAGGAACAGATGGATCTGAAGGAAGCGTGTTATCAGCAGGGAGCCCACTATCAGCATGAAGCGAATTATCAGCAAGAAGCCCACTATCTGGCGGAAACGTACACAGACATGCTAAAAGAACGGGATCGGCTGCAGAAGCGGCTGAACGGAAACTGGACATACACAAAGGACATGGCAATCATGGATCTTGACAGCATTACGGTTTCCTTCGGAAAAGAACGTGTCACATCCAGCAGCATCAGCAACCCAACGGAGCGCATCGCCATGAAACTCACAGACGAATATATGGCCGGGAAGCAGAAAGAAATGAACCGAATGAAAGAGATGTGCTGTCGTGACCTGGAATATGTGAACTGGAAGATTGCAGTTGTTGAGACGGTTGTGAAAGAAAGGCTCACGGAAACAGGAAGCGATATTTTTATGCTTTTGTATGTAGGGAATAAGACATACAGAGAAGCGGAGGGAATTCTTCAAAGAAAACGCAAGGTAAAACTTACCAATCGTGGTGTTGCTTCCGTGAAGGAGAAAATATACGCAGCGTTATGTCTGGAACTGGAATTCCGGTCAGCTATTGGAAAGGAATGGGAGAATCTGAACATGCTGAAAAAGGAGGCAGCAGATGCTAACCCGGTAAAAGATACCAGAAGCCAAGGAGTGATGCCGTATGCCAGAGCACTCTGAAAACATTAAGCGCTATAAAACAGCCAGAAGGATCCTGAAAGAGCAGCAGAATACCAGGATTCGTGTAAAAGTGTATAAAGCAAAACGGCCGACTTTCCTGAAACAGATGAAGGTTGATCTCAGTGATTATGACAGCTGCGGACTCGTGAATTATGACAAAGAC
>CACXGS010000040.1 GCA_902767195.1 uncultured Lachnospiraceae bacterium
TTCTGTGATCTTTTCATGCTCAATCACGGTAATGCCGATGGCACTCATCCTGTTGTTATATCGGTTTGGTGTCTCCACATCGAAGACGATATATTTGGGCAACTCTTCTATCATCATATATCTATAATCCTCTATGAGACAAGCTCAACAATATCTCCTTGCCCCCTGAGCCATATATCCACTCCATCCCCATAGACCTCTGCCTGTACGAGCCACCCAGTATCTTCTTTCTTCACGATCTCCGCAGTCGGAAATCTATCCAGAACACTTTCAATACTCAAGCCACGGTACCAGAACTTTATTTTCCGCAGCTCTCCACCAAACATAAACTGGATACGCTTCCGAAATTCTCCTTCTTCGAATCTCTCCGCGTATGGAACATGAAAGTGTTCATCCAACACTTCATAACTTTCGATCCGATCAATCCGATAAATCGTCGGGAAATCATGTTTTACAACATCAGGGGTTTCTTCACTCTGAGAGATGTAAGCTGTGAGATAGAAATAGAATTCAGAGAACATGATCCCAACCGGCTGGAGAAGTCTGGTGACAGTTTCCTTGTTTTTCAGCTTCTTATATGCAACCCGGATATACCTGTGCTCATACACCGCGCTGGCCATATCCCACATTACGCTGACATACTTTTTTCCATGGTGTGGCGGAATGTAATGGAACTTCTCATTGCCGATCAGTTCATTGACTTTCTTCCGGTTTTCATTCGGGACACAGCACTGGACGAGCTTGTCAATGATTGGGATCATTTCATCCTTGACGAACGCCCTGCTTTCCAGCAGAATCTTGCACACAGCCAGGATCTCACTGTTTGTCAGACGGTTGTATGCTTTCTGTACAAGAAGGTAGCCTCCTCTTCTCCTGTCATAGATCAGATCCCGTTCTTCACTCGGATCGTCCGCAAGGTAGTCCCGCAGATCCTCTATGTCCCGCTGTATGCTGCGCTCATTAACCCCGAAACGCTCTGCTTCCTCCGATTTGACAAGGAGTTCTCCATCATAGAGGCGATTATACAGATTGATGATTCTCTCGACCTTTTTATCCATCGTATTTCTCCATTTTGCCCCAGACTGTATTATACAAGTTCCGGGGCGTGTTTTCAATAAAACAGACTGTCTGATTCTATATCTTCACTTGTCGAAAATTGCTGTGAAGAAGCCAAAAACACCTCCTGCAATCCCGCCAAGAATCAGCCCTATACCCTTTCCGGGAATACCAAGCAGATGTTCTCCCAGCCAGGACAATCCTTCAGCACCTTCCCCAATGCTCTCTCTGACCGATTCAATGAATGACTTCTTTATTTCTTCCTTGTAATCTTCCTCGCAGTCATCATGTTCCCAGTTGTCTTTATCGGCTCTGATCGTATCTGCCACCAGTATTCTCTTTTCTGCAGGAATACTCCGGACTATCTCATAGAGGAGCTTCGTCAGATTGTACGGTTTGCACTGCTCCATCCCTTCTTCCTTGTAGCCTGCGCAATAAATTACAGGCCGGGCCAGGGAATACAGATGTGTTGACGAACAGATTCTGTCTCCTACGGATACAGCTTCCTTCTGAAGATAATCCATGAGAATCTCATCCGGCGCATTTCTTTCCACATCCCAGTGTTTCCCCTTCATCGCCATGTCTGCCTGATTTAACCCGATAAGAATCTGCCTTTCACGCCCCTTCATATGAGGTATGATCACATCATTGATCAGCTGATACGATGTGCCCAGGTCCTTTGATGAAGCGTCCAATACTACCAGCACAATATCAATCAACGGTTCCCCGTTTGCATCCTTTTCATCCAGTTTTTGAGCAATCATCTCACTATACCGGGTGTCTTCCTCTGCTCCGTCACCAAAACCCGGCGTATCCCAGATCGTCAGGTTGTCAAGATGGTAGCAGCTGACAGCATACGTTTCAGGATTCACTCCAACGCCCACTTCTGCAACCTCTGTATTAAACATCGCATTGATCGTGGAGCTTTTTCCACTTCCGGCCGCTCCTGCAAGAAGGATATTCAGTTTGAGCATCCTTGTGTTCATCAGCTTCCCAATATGATAATCCTTTTCTTCTTCAGGGATATCCGTTTCCCTGATGGAATCGGCAATCACATCGTATATGCTTTCCTGCCTGTCTTCTCCGATCATCATTCTCCCTCCATACTGCTCTGACCGATTTGTCATACATGGTTCTCACTTTTCGCTATGCGTACGATCTTCGAGGCGCTTGTACAGCTCCACGATCTGGCGGATCATCCGTCCCATAGCCTCTCTGTTTCCTGTCATGAATATTTCCTTTTCCCGGCCACCAGATAATGGCAGTACCAGTTTTTTCCTTGTTGCCTCAATCCTCCTACTGATAATATCGTTGTACGGAATGAAACGCGGGTCAGACCACAGCTCACGGACAAACATGCCATCAGCACAAAAGAGGATCCCTTCTGTTCCTTTCCCAAACAATGTGTTGTCATAGAATCCTATGACATCTTCATCACTGGCGTCCGGATCATAGTATTCTCTTGCCACATCCATCGGTTTCCTGGAATAAAACGGTTTGCAATAATGCCTGTTGCCACTGCTTGCTGCGCTGAGATTTGCCTGAAGCAGCAATCTGATCCCTTCCCGCTTCATCTCTTCGCGGTCCAGGCGCCTTTCATCAAACATGAGATCATCGATGATCTCCGTCACATTTTCTGAATACATTTCTTCACCCCCAAAAAGGAAAACTCTGCTCTTTTTCAGGATTCATCTGATTTCGACAGCCAGCCTCCCGGCACATAAAGCATCTGTTTATCAACGCGATCCGGTGCCTCTAAAACATCCTTCATTCTGTTTGCCCTGGCAATAACCTCCTGGATGCTTTCAGCATTCCTGGCTGTCCCGACAA
>CACXGS010000041.1 GCA_902767195.1 uncultured Lachnospiraceae bacterium
AGACTGTGATGGGAGATACTGCGCGGAATAGATTTTCGGACAGGGGTTCGATTCCCCTCAGGTCCATTAAAAGAGGTCCACTGCTTACAGGCAGTGGACCTCTTTTAAAATGGCTGAAAACAAGGAGTACGAGGTTGTTTTTTAATTTGATTTTAGCGGTAGTTTTTTTAGATATTACATGATAATATTAAAATAATAATCTTAATAATGGAAATTCAGCCGGAAAAGATTTGACATTACTCTGCCATGTATTTTCGTGGTTTTTTTTACAATAAAAATGATTTGAGTATAAAAGGTTTCATTTAACATAGAGTAAGAAGAATTACCGGGCCTTCATTTTTCGTTGATGTCCGAGGCCTCAGACCAAACTTGAAAGGAGAGAAAATGTATGGAGATTATGGTGAGAAGGAGACGGTTTAAGACCACACTGAAACTATTCGTATTCTTTTTTGCCCTGTGCATGCTGACAGGGTCTTTGTCAGCTGTCCGTGCAGCAGAGGGGGATCCTGCCAAGATTAAAGATGTGTATGAAGATATTGATGGGGTCTACTACTATAATACTGATACGAATTGTTTTTCCAGCAATGCAAATCAGTATTTCAGGGAGCTGCTCGGGACTGGACACAGTGCCTTGGCTATAAACGGGTATAACCGGTCCACAGCTGATCTCTGGCTTCAGATTGCCGGAGGACTGTTTATAAGTAAAGATTACGTAAATGATAAATCATACGGAGCGGCAATGGACATGGCCGCGTGTCAGGGTTCGAATGATTATGTTGTTCATTTAGGACCTGGTAGTAGTGTTATAGCACAGCGCTATCCGATGTCCAATATGACGTCCGACGATATGCGTTCCTTAAAAGATGCTGAGGAATATGTCTATTATACAGCCGATATCAATGGGAGAAATACATCGACCGGCTATTTTAAGAATGACAATAAAGAACAGACTGTTGTGGCAGCAATTATGAAGACAAGAAAGGGCTCCGATCAAAGAGTAGCTGCCGTGTATTTCACGAATTTCAAAGTTGTTGCCCTGTTTCCGGAAGATGATGGAAAGAACTATGTGACAACTGTCATAAAGGACAAGACCGTTTCTTCAGATGCTGTGGCTTCTACTGTCAGGAATAATACTGGAGTTCCGGCTACAGGAAGTCAGACATTAAGCAACAGTTACTCTGCCTCTTTGACTAGTTCGGTCAGCGGGTCCGAAACCTATACTTATTCGGAGGGGGTCAATGTCAGTAATGAATTTGCGTCAGGACTGTTTAATAAATTCAAAGTAGATGTATCTTTTACTGCTTCCCAGGCTTTCCAGAAAGGCTGGGAGGAAGCGAAAGGTATCACAGAATCAGATGGGTATGATCAAAGTGTTTCTGTTTCGCTGCCGCCATATACCAATGTCATGATGATACAGAAAACGACAAATGCGGATTATATTACAAAGTATAATTGCCCGGTTGGAATCACATTTGATGCAACAGTTGTAATATATGACAACAATGGAGTCGCTACAGGTTACAGCTCCGGTACAGCTAACGGGAATAAAATGGTATTCTCATTCCAGGGCACTGCAAGACAATCTCTTGGAAACCGTTATAAAGAATGGAAAACACAGGGAGAACGGGCTGATAGTGAAGGCATCGTATGGCCCTATGTAACGACTTATGACAATTACGCTCAAGCCCCTACACATATAGGAGATGCGATAGATAAAGCTTCCACTTATGTTCCGGTTGCGCCAACGGGGGCAGAATACAGGCAGAAACTGAAGCTGGTTTCCGGAGAAATTGACGGAATCATGCCAATCTATCCACTGAAAGCAATCGTGGTGGATTCTTTGAATATACCACGATATGAGGACACCGGCTCCTATAATAGCTATAACTATCTCGCAATGAAGATGCCGGTGGGAGCTTCCACTTATACCGGATACTTTTCTCTCTCCGGATATAATGAGTATAATGTGGAATATTATGGATTTTCCAAGGTTTTCGGAAGCTGGAAGGTCGTGGATGAGAATGGGGAACCATGGACCGGGGATGATGCTCCGGTGAAGCTTAGCAATGATTCTGCTTCCGGGTATCCGACGATTCAGGCAGTAAAGCCGGGAGTCTGCTATCTTAAGTATTTTATCGATGAACACACGTATAATACTTCTCTGCGTCCGGATCATTATGCAACAAATGCTGAACTGGATTCCACTGCAGTCATTCAGGTGGCGGTAGTTCATGAGCATAAGCTTACAAGAGTTCCTCCAAAGGAGGCGACATGTACGGAAAAAGGCAATACCGTTTACTGGATCTGTGATGATGAAGAGACCGGCTGTCAGAAGAATTTCTCTGACGCAAAGGGAGAAAATGAGATCACAGCGAAGGAGACAGAGGTCAAAGCCCTGGGCCATGACTGGGGCGACTGGGAGGTCACAACGGCAGCGACAGAGAGGACAGAGGGAACTGAAACACGAAAATGCCGGCGTGACGGTTGTGATGCCGAAGAGACCCGTACCATCCCGCCGACATCCCATATCCATAAACTGACCAGGATTCCGCCTAAAGAGGCGACATGCACGGAAAAAGGCAATACTGTTTACTGGATCTGTGATGACCAGGATACCGGCTGTCAGAAGATCTTCTCTGATGGTAAGGGAGAAAATGAGATTACAGCGAAGGAGACAGAGGTCAAGGCCCTGGGTCATGACTGGGGCGACTGGAAGGTCACAACAGCGGCGACAGAGAAGAGCGAGGGGGTTGAAACACGCAAGTGTCAGCGGGACAATTGTGGTTCTGAAGAGACACGTACCATCCCGGCTGCATCTCACAGCCACAAACTCACAAGAATCCCGCCAAAGGAAGCGACGTGCACGGAAAAAGGAACTACGGTTTACTGGATCTGTGATGACCAGGATACCGGCTGTGGAAAGATGTTTTCAGATGCAAAGGGTGAAAATGAAATCGCAGCCAAGGAGACAGAGGTCAAAGCTCTCGGCCATGACTGGGGTGAATGGAAGGTCACTGCAGCGGCGACGGAGAAGACAAAGGGAACGGAAACACGCATGTGCCGTCATGATGGCTGCAATGCCAAAGAAACACGTTCGATTCCGCAGGCATCCCACGTCCACAAGCTGACCAGAGTTCCACCTAAGGAGGCAGCCTGCACTAAGAAGGGCAATATAGTTTACTGGATCTGCAAGGATGGAAATACCGGATGCGGGAAAATATTCTCGGATGCCAAGGGGCAAAATGTAATATCAGCTGCAGAGACGGTGATTAAAGCGAAAGGTCATAAGTGGGACAAGGGAGTTGTAATCAAGTATCCATCGACCACTGCGGAAGGGAAGGTCAAACATACCTGTAAGACTTGCGGCGCAGTAAAGACAATTGTTTTAGGCAAGCTGCGTGCGGTAAATGTCTATGCCAAAATGTCTGCTGAAGGCAAGAATTCTGAAGTGATAACCTGGAGAAAAGCGGCTGCTGACGGATATATGATCTATTTCGCTCCGTGTGACACGAATGATACCTATGGAACATGCAAACGAATCAAAATAATCAGAAACAACAACACCTTTAAATATACGAAAACCGGATTGAAGAAGGGTAAACCATATAAGGCTTATGTAGCCGCGTATAAAAAGGTGAAAGGAAAGAGAATAGTGATTGGAAAGAGTCTGCTCATGCATTCTGTAACAGGGAATGCTTCGAAGAGACATACCAATCCTAAGACAGTTTCCATGAAGCTGAACAAGATCACTGTCGCAAAAGGGAAAAAATATGTGCTGAAGGGACAGATCATCATTAATTACAAGAAAAAACTCAAACTTCTCGGAAGAGGTCATGATAAAAAATTCAGATATCTCAGTACCAATAAGAACATTGCGAAAGTATCCAAGAAGGGTGTGATTACTGGAATCAGCAAGGGAACATGTACGGTGCATATCGTTGCCTTAAACGGGGTCAGAAAAACCATTACGGTAACAGTCAGGTAATCTGACAGAAACAATCAGGTAGTCTGACAGATACAGTCAGGTAATCTGACAG
>CACXGS010000042.1 GCA_902767195.1 uncultured Lachnospiraceae bacterium
ACAGCCTTTTCCAAGCTCTGTGATGGCTACAGCCTCCTCGGAAGCACGAACGTCCATCCAGAGAATCGGCCGGCGAACCGACTTGCCGTCCTTATCCAGGAATAAAGTAGTGGAACAGGTTCCGTCACAGGATACTCCGATAATATCTTCTGCGGTTATCCCGGCTTTCTTAATAGCATTGGGAACGGCTACCTTTAATGCCTCCCACCACTCATTGTCATCCTGCTCTGCCCATCCGTTCTTGGGGAAATAGGAATTATAATTCTGTACATCGTAACCCATGTTCTTTCCGTGAAGGGAAAAAACTGCTACACGAACACTTCCGGTACCTGCATCAATACCCATAAAATACTTTGCCGCCATACATTACCTCCTTTAAAATGGTTTTAAATAAATAGTGTGGATTATATATTCTTCTTTATTCTGTTCGTAAAAACATTTCACAAGTTCCCTATTAATCGTAGTACTTGTCGATGATGTAATCGACCAGCTCATCCAGGACACCCAGGTCATAGAAGAACTGGAGTCCCGCATAGCGGTCACGCTGTTCCTTCGTGTAGGTGAGGATATCCCGGAACTCATCTTTGGTAAATACCTTGTATTCCCTGGGAGAGGTCATGCCGTGCATGGCTCCGATATATTCCGGGGCCTTTCTGGCTTTCTCCACCGTCTCCCGAATGATAGAAAGAATCCGCTCCTCATTGGCCTCGATCCGGTCGATTCTCCTTCTTACTACTTCCGGATCACTCTGGCGGGCCTTCTCATAAACCTTAAAGATCTGGTCGGAACTCCTGCCGAATACCCGGCGGATCTCCTCTGCCCAGGCATCATAATCAAAGCTGTCCGCATGGGCTCTGGCCTTGTCGTAGTCGATATCCATGGTCAGGAACTTCTCGTACATGTCTGCCATGACACAGGTAGCCATACCGACAGATGTACCGTGAAGCTCTCCGTACAGACCTTTCAGGGCACATTTCATTTCAAGAACATGACCCATGGAATGCTCCGCGCCGGAACCGGGCCGGGAATTATTCACGTAACCCATGGCAATACCGATCAGAACCAGACACTCCATCAGATACTGATAGGCATTGGGATCTCCATTGACCAGTCCATCCACGCTGCCGGCTACCTTGTCGGTGGAATTCAGCATCAGCTCTGCCACATTCTCGCAGTAATATTCATCATTGATAATCCAGGAAAGGCGCCAGTCATTGATGGCGATATACTTGGCAATGATATCGCCGATGCCCGCAGCGATCATTCGATCCGGGGCGGTAGAGAGAAGGTCGGTGTCACCGATAATACCGCTGGCGCAGTGAGCAGGAAGGGAACATTTGAGGCCTTTGATCGTGGCGGGAGCCACATCGGAAGCATAGCCGTCCATCGAAGGTGCCGTACCGATGATATAGTAAGGGAGACCTCTGTTAAAAGATACCAGTCTGGTGAGATCGTTGAGGGTTCCGGAACCCACGGCAATGGGGAGCTTTACGTCCTTGGGCATGGCATCTTCCAGCTCTCCGATAAAGATCTCGTTGGTGTGCATTTCCTCATGGGGATAAATGTAGTATTCCGTCGGGTAGCCCAGGTCTTTCACCATCTGATAAACCCGCTCCCCGGCTACCTTCCAGGTGTGAATATCTGCAACGATATAGATCTTATCCTCTTTGGTTAGAGGAGTTCCGTCGCCCATCTTCTGGTCTGCAAGGAATTCCGGGAGCTTATCAACCACTCCCTTTCCGATGGCCAGATGATCGATCGCCATATGATGATGCCGTCCGCATTCACAAGCGTAATCAATGGTAATCAATTCATTGATTGTCAAATCTGCCAGCCGCATAGTCTTCTCCTTTCTGAATCAAGCAGTTAACACTTATATTATTCTGTAAATTTAGTTCATAATTTCTTAATTATATAATAATTTACGCAAATCCCCGGTGCAAGATAGAAAATATTTTCATTCTATTAAAAGTTTTCTTTCAGAACAATAGTTTCAATCATAAAAAGAGCTGTCTGCAAAACAGCAGACAGCTCCGTCCTATACCATATTTCAATGCAATATATTCAGCGCAGGCTCCCGTCATTTAAACAGCAGCCAGAGATTTCCGAACAATTTCAGAAATTGCTTCCAGACTTACTTCGAAGGGATAGGTAGCCAGTTTTCCGGTATTAGCCGCCAGCGATCCCGCCATTTTCTCTATCTCCTCCGAAGAAATCTCCTGGAGTCCGATCAGGCGCTGCAGTAAAACACCAAAAGCACGGACGTTATTGAAACCCAGAATATCCAGAATCTCCTGTACATCTTCCGGCTTGTTCTTTGCGTATTCCTCCATATAGGCCGCCAGGAAAAGACCGCAGGCTTTTCCGTGGGGTACTCCGGCAGATAATGTCACGTCATAGCTTAAAACATGGGGGATGGAAGTTCCGGTCTGGGCAATCGCCATTCCGGCCACTGTGGAAGTCAGCATGAGAAGTTCTCTGGCTTCGTCATCAATCTCTTTCTCTCCCAGAAGGAAAGGGATCTCCTTTGCCCACAGCTTCAGAGCATAGCCTGAAAACATGCGGTTATAGTCATTGGCTTTGGTATGAAGATAACTTTCGATACTGTGGGCCAGGGCGTCTACGGCTGTGTTGACCAGGATGGTCTGGCTGCAGCTGGCAATATATTTCCCGTCCACCAGGGCAAGGTCCGCAAAAACACTGTAGCTCATGCTGCCCTTCTTCATGATCTCAGGCCGGGTCAGGACGGCGTTGGGAGTGACTTCCGATCCGGTACCACAGGTAGTGGGAACTGCGGCAAATGGAAATGCCGACAGTTTTTTCTTCGAATACAGACAGTCTTTTGTCTCTTTGGGATTCGCTGTCATCACTGCGACAGCTTTTGCTGCATCCAGGGCAGATCCCCCGCCGACGCCGATGACAAAGTCTGTATTTTCCCGAATACCGATCTGGGCAGCCTTTGCTATGGTATCAACAGAGGGGTTCTCTTCCACTTCATTGAATACAACATAGGGAATTCCCGCTGCCTCCAGAACCCCTGTCACATCGGCAAGGGAACCATTGGCCGCGGCAGACCGCCTTCCGGTAATTATAAAGGCTTTGCGCCCCAGGGAGGCCAGCTCCTCTCCGTGGTTTTTCACGCAGTCTTTTTCTACATATACATTTGCGGGCATATAAAAACGCATAACTTTCCTCCTGTTATTCCTTTAAAATGTGTTTCCATCAAACATCCTGTCTGATGTTATTTCCCCATCAGTTTTTCCTGTAAAGCTTTCCCCTTCACACCCCGCTCATAGATGCAGGCAGCAGTCACAGGGTGATTCTCCTTTCTCTGGCACCGTGCCTGAGAACCCGGCTGCCTGTAAATCCAGGTGCTGATTCCCACAAGAATCAACAGGAGTATCATTAGCACAAGACTCGGCAGCATACCGGAATCAGCCTCCCGGCCTCTGTTGAAGGAGGAGGTGTGTCCGGTCACCGGGGCCGGCAGCAGCTTGCCGCAATTACGGCAGGCTCTTGCACCTTTCTCGTTGACTTTGCCGCAGTGTTCACAGACCGGTCCTGCTTTCCTGTCCATCTTTGACCGGACTCCCTTTCGGATCCGGTCCAGAATCTGCAGGAGAAGGAAAAGGAGAATCAATCCGCCTGCGGCGGTACGCATAAAGAGGGTTTCCGGAGATGGCACGGCTTTCGCCTTTCCACCGTTTTCCGGAATATACCTGTCTCTCATCTGTCCATTCCCTCCGGGGTCAGCCAGGCATGTCATCTTCTCTTTGCCGGAGCCCTCCGCCGGCAGCTGAAGAACGGCCCTGCCCTTTCCGGCCCGGATATTCCGAAATTCCGCCGGCTCCTTCGCCGCTTGTCTGCCACTGTCACCGACTCCGGAAACACTAATGTTAAGCAAGGCCTGATCGGGATTGGAATCTTTCCCCTTCATGGCTACTTCATAGGCCGGTCCTTTTTTCAGAAGCAGACAGATCTTTTCTTCCCGGATCTCTCCCTGCCCGTAAGAAGTGGTAACCTTCCCCGAATCTTCTGACAAGGCAAGAAGATCTCCTTTATAAAGGACTCTGACATCTGATGCACCGTCAATCATTACAGAGACGGTTCCCTGGGGATTCATCTCATCCAGAGATATTTTGACAAGCTCTGAATACAGATTCCCGTTGTCTTTGCTGTCTGTTCCTGCATCATTTCCTGATGTCCTGCTATTGACAATAAGGGAAGCCTCTTTCATGAGCCGGCCGTCCCGGTCACTGATCCGGATCAGGTAAAAACCGGGATCCAGAGACAGACTGGCATCGCCCTTCTCGTCCACTTCCTGATCTTTCATGGCAGAGAGGGACGGATCAAACCCGTCTGCCACAGAAATCACGGCACCTGTGAAAGGCTGGCCCAGTGAATCTTCCAAATGGATCCGGCTTTCTGAGGCCAGGCTGTAGTCGTAAGGTGCAGGAATGCCCACAGCATCCAGAGCTTCCATAACACCGGAGAGCTGGTCCCTGGTCAGCTTTCCGGTTTTTGCATATACATTGGCTGTCGCTTCCAGGCAGAAGCGCAGATCTTCAAAATCACTTCGGCCATTCATCATCCACATGGCATTGTAGAAAATCCGGCTGATACTCTCCGTGGACAGTCTCTTTTCTTTATTTCCGTCCGTCCCCTGCTTCATCAGCCAGGCCGCATGGCCTATCAGCCAGCCGCCCTGCACAGGCTGAGGCTTCTTTCGAAAGGCTTCCAGGTTCTTTACCTGACCCTCTTCTGCTTTCTTCAGATCCCGCAGAGGCTTATCCGGATCGCCCACCTTCCAGTCACAGGAATTGTCAAAACGGCCGCCGTCATAATAATCTTCTATCAGCTCCCCGAAAATGTCGGCAAAGCCCTCTGCCAGGGCCTGGTTCTCTTTGGAGTAAGCCAGGTCATTTCTCTGGTTCCAGGCTGTGTGGATCAAACCGTGGGTGTATTCGTGACCGAGCACATCCAGACGGACTTCCGGAATCCCGGCCTGTCCTGCAGGAAACAGAATAACCGGCATCGTCATACCGTCCCAGCGAAGAGCAGGTCCGCGGTCTTCCTGCCCGGAATCCCTGCTTAAATATAAGGGAATCTCATCGCGGCTGTTATTGTAGCCGATCCTCTTCTGAGTATCCTTATAAAACTGCCATGCCCTCTGAAGCCAGTAAAGGCTGTCCACGGCTTTCTGTTTTACCGGATCGGAGGCATCCCTCCTCCGGAGAGGATTCACCGCTACAGGCTCGTCAGGATCTTCTTCCTCATATATGGCCAGATTGCGGTTGGTATCCTGCAGCAGAATCTTGCCGGAATCAACCCGGTCCGCTGCCAGCTCCTTTGTGCCCTCCTGACCCGTAAGCTGTATCTTCTCCATGACATGGTCTTCCCGGGAGGCATACTCCGTCACTTTCCCGGTCTCTGTATCTACCAGGAGGGTCATGCCCTGGCCTTTGTGGATCTGTGTATAACGATAAAAGGTCTGAAAGGCTTCTGTATCTCCTTTTGGAAGGGCCAGGATACCCTTTCCCATGGCCTTCAGGTCATCTCCAGGCAGGCCGGAGGCCCTGATATAGCTTTCTGCCTTCTCCTCCGCCTCCTTTTCACTGATTTCGTCATCTGCAATGGCTTTGTCCGGAACCAGAGCCTGACGGCCCACAATGCTCCGAACTGTCTTGTTGGGATTGACCGCCATGGTCAGTTCATATCCCCAGACAGGAATTCCTGAGATTTCCTGCTGAAAAGTGTAGGTCTCCGTGTGGAGGTTTCGCTCATGACCTGTGCAGACATACTGGTACTGGTCCATATCAATCCCGGCAGACGCTGCAATATCTGTCAGTGTCTTTAATGCCTCTTTTTTATCCTTCACCCTGGTCCCGGGACTCCATCTTGCGGTGACGGAGGAGACACGGATCAGCTTCTCATTAGGGACATTGGCATTCCCTTCCTCCGAATTCCCCGATTCCTCTGCCAGCGGAACTTCTCCGGTCGTAAGGGCCGCCAGAACTTTCTCCGGGGATTCCGCTCCCGCCGGCATCTTTTTTACAAAAAGCCGGAAGGCATAGTAGCCTTCCATCACAAGGAAAAAGGCCAGAACCAAAAGCAGCAGCTTTGATGATAATCGCATTCCCTTTCCGGGATTATTACTCTCTTTCTGAATCTTCACAACGAGTCTCCTTTATTATCAATCTGTCAAAACTCATCCTCATATGAGTATAGCAGAGAATATGTTTTCATACCAGTATAGAATAAAAAAAGCCGGGGCATTCTTCACACCCCGGCAATATCCTCTACAAGCTTATTCTATTGATTCTCAATCTCATGCAGCATGGCAATCCTTCTTACATGTCTGGGACTTCCGACATACTCAGCATCCAGCCAGGCATCCACAATAGACTTGGCCATCTCGATACCGACGATCCGGGCTCCAAAGGCAATGATATTAGCATCATTATGCTGTTTGGTAAGCCTTGCTGTCACCGGCTCACTGCAGACGGCAGCACGAACTCCTTTAACCTTGTTGGCTGCTATGGAGATTCCGATCCCTGATCCGCAGATGAGGACTGCAGCATCCACTTCTCCTCCTGCCACTGCTTCACCTACTTTCCTGCCAATCAGAGGGTAATCACAACTCTCTGTGGAATCTGTACCGTAATTAATAACCTGATAGCCCTTCTCTTCCAAATATGCGGTAATCTCCTGCTTATAAGCAACACCGGCATGATCATTACCAATTCCGATCTTTTTAATATTACCCATAACCTGTCCTCCCGTTTGACGAAACCTTGAAAAATACAGACGACTCCTCCCCTGAAGGGGAAGGAGCCATCTCCTAATCGTTATTATAGCATATTTATTGTGTTACGTCTTCCCCTTCTTCTTCTTTTTTGAGACGAAGGACCTCTGTTCCCAGCTCATAATCGATGATAAGAACATCAATCAGTTTTCCTTTCAGGGCAGCCATCAGAGTCCGGGATTTCTCGGTTCCGGAAGCAACAACAATCTTTGTGGGAATCTTCTTGAACTGTTCGAATCCGATGTTGATCATCCGATCCTTTAGATCTGTCTCACATTCCTGTCCATCCGGCCCGAAGAAATGCAGGGCAATATCCCCGTAACACTGCTGAGACTGAAGATGCTTCAGATCACTGGCGGACATGAATTCCGGCTTGCCCAGTATGGATCTCATCTCAGGATACATGGAACCGATTCCCGCAATGGAAATGTCAATCTCATCAAACATGTGGAAGATCCGTTCAATGTTCTTCTCCTGCCGGATCATATCTGCTGCCATGGGAGAACTCATCAGTGCCTCTGTCAGAAGTGAGTACTTCGTTCCCGAGAATGCCCGGGATATGCCCTCGACCAGCGGACGGACATCCAGCTCATCGTCACAGCAGGCAATACTGCCGTGAAGGGTTACGAAAGTGGCATTCACCTTCTGTGCCGGATTCAGATAATTGATCAGATGATGGACCGTGCTCCCCCATGTGATGCCCAGCACATCGTCTTCTTTGATAATTCTCTGAATATATCGGGCGCCTTCCAGGGCAACCAGCTTTTTAACAGCTTCCGCCTCCCTGGCCTCCTGGATAGAATTGCCGATCCCGTTCTGTACCCCCGGAGCAATAATCACATCCTGCAGTCCGAAAGCATCCTTTAATCCCTGTTCAAGATGGATACATTCCACATAGGGATCACGGATCACAAATTCCACAATCTTATCCTGTTTAGCCCGCTTCAATAATCTTGACACTGTGGCTACTGAAATCTTTAATTGTTTCGCAATTTCGTTCTGAGACTTGTTATCTATATAATACAGATAAGCTGCTTTCAGCACCAGGAACACAGACTGATTATACATATCAGCTGTCATAACTTCACCTTCCCATTTCTAGTACAAAAATACGTATAATTACTCTGAGATCATTGGTTAAATTGTAGACTTCCTGCAAAATTTAAATATTATATATTATCACATGTTAAAATGTCGTTGTAAATTGCGAAAATAATTTCAAACTATCTCCTGACTTTTACCCCTTTTGTGTTGCGGGACATGATCCGGATTTTGCTAAAATAAAGCTCTTTTTCCTTGTAGAGAATATGGTCTTCTTCGTCCTCCCGGATTCCGGTCAGATAAATCTCCCGGACATGATCATCCCTGCCAAGATTCATTCCCCGGATCCCCAGGGCATTCTTCTTTTTGACCGACACCTCCGACAGGTCAAAGCGGAGAAAATAACCTCCCTCACTCTGCATAATAATGTACTGCTTCCTGTTTCCGGGATCATCAGCAGGCAGCAGGGCCACTGCCCTAAGTCGGTCATCCTGGCCGAGTTTGGTCGCCATGATGGTCTTTTTCTGAGCACTATACTCCGACCCTTCCACAATCTTGATCATGGCATCTCCGGTCACGAAGAGAAGCCGGCTCTGCCGAATCTCACGGTCGGAAGTGACAAAGAGAATCTGCTCCTGGCGGCTGTCATAATTGGACAGATTATCCAGAGGAGTCCCCTTGTCTCTAAGCCTTCCCATGGGAATATCCTTCGCCTTGACCTGGTGCATATTTCCCAGGTCCGTGAAGAAACAGAGCTTGTCTGTATTCATGCAGAATACCACATGGCGGAAGTCACTGTGGACTGCCTCCTCATTCCTGTCATAGTTGGCCTTGTCCAAAAGCTTCAGGTAGCCGAAACGGTCCATAACAAAGACCACTTCCTTCTCTTCCACAGGAAGCTCTTTTACTACAGCTGCCCTGGCATCCGTGAGAATCGTTTTCCTCCGGAATCCGTACTCCTTTTTTATTTTTCTCAGGTCATCTTTCATAACCTTTTTCATGGATTCCGGATTATTCAGTATGTCTTCGTACTGGGCGATCCGGTTGAGAATACCCGCATATTCTTCCTGAAGAGCAAGGATCTCGAGGCCGATCAGCCGGTAGAGACGCATCTCCAGGATAGCCGTAGCCTGACGTTCGGTAAAATGAAGCTTTGCGGCCTCTTTTTTGGATTTCTTTGATTTGAAACGGATCTGACCGGTATCCCCTTTGATCAGACAGGCTTTCGCCTCGGCAAGGCTGCTGCTGCCCCGTAGAATCTCAATAATCAGGTCAATGATATCACAGGCCTGGATCAGACCTTCCTTGATCTCCTTCTGGACCTGTTCTTTTGCCAGAAGAGTGGTATATTTCCTTCTCAGAATCTCATAATGAAACTCCGTGTGAAGCCGGATGATATCCTTCAGGCTTAAAAGCTCCGGCTTTCCATCGGAGATGGCCAGCATATTCACACCGAAGGTATCCTCCAGTCTGGTCTTCTTATAGAGAAGGTTCTCCAGCCGGTCCACGTCCGCATTTTTCCTAAGTTCCAGCACAATGCGGATGCCTTCCTTGGAAGACTGGTTGGACACATCGAGAATATCCGATGTCTGTTTGTTCTCAATCAGGCCAACCACATCGGAGATGAACTTGCCGATGCCGGCCCCCACCATGGTATAGGGAATCTCGCTGATCACCAGCTTGTCCCGTTCCGACCGCTTCTTGCCTTTCTCAAAATGCACCTTTCCCCGGAGCTTCAGTTTCCCGTTTCCTGTCCGGTAGATCTCTGCCATCTCTTTCTTGTTGACCACGATGCCGCCGGTGGGGAAATCCGGTCCCTGAATGCACCCCATTAATTTTTCGATGCTGATCTCCGGATTATCCAGATAGGCAATGACCCCGTCCACCACTTCATTCAGATTATGGGGAGGAATGCTGGTAGTCATTCCTACGGCGATTCCCTCCGCACCGTTAACCAGTAGATTGGGAATCCGGACCGGGAGCACCTCCGGCTCCCTCTCTGTCTCATCAAAATTAGGCCGGTAGTCCACCACATCCTTATCCATATCTTTCAGGTAGACATCCTGGGTAAACTTCTGAAGCTTGGCTTCCGTATAACGCATAGCCGCAGCCCCGTCTCCTTCAATGGAGCCGAAATTCCCGTGGCCGTCCACCAGGGGCATACCTTTTTTGAATTCCTGCTCCATCACTACCAGGGCTTCATAGATCGAACTGTCTCCGTGGGGATGATATTTACCCATGGTATCTCCCACGATACGGGCTGATTTACGATGAGGCCGGTCCGGGGAAAGCCCCAGCTCCTGCATAGCGTAAAGAACTCTTCTCTGCACCGGTTTGAGTCCGTCCCGCACGTCCGGCAGAGCCCTCTGGCAGATGACGCTCATGGCATAGTCAATATAGGACTTCTGCATGAGCTCTGAAAATTCTGTTTTAATGATATTGTCTGACATAAATTGTTCTCCTAAGGACTACAGGTCCAGGTCTGCTTCCCGGGCGTGAGCATGGATGAAATCCCTCCTGGGAGGAACTTCACTGCCCATCAGCATGGATGTCACCTCACTGGCCATTCTGCCGTCCTCAATTTCAACCTGCTTTAAAATTCTCGTCTCCGGATTCAGCGTGGTCTCCCAAAGCTGTTCTGCATCCATCTCACCCAGCCCTTTATATCGCTGCAGTGTAAAGCTTCCCTTGTGACTTGCCCGGTATTTCTCCAGGGCACGGTCATCGTAGAGATATACTTCCTTTCCCCTTTTGGGAATGGCCTTGTAAAGGGGCGGCGTGGCCAGATAAACATGACCGTGATGGATCAGGTCCGGCATAAAACGGTAGAAAAAGGTCAGCAGAAGGGTAGCGATATGGGCTCCGTCCACATCCGCATCCGTCATGATAATGATCTTATGGTATCGAAGCTTACTGATATCAAAGTCGTTACCATAGCCCTCCGAAAAACCACAGCCGAAAGTGTGGATCATTGTTTTGATTTCCGCATTGGCCAGGACCTTGTCCATGGTAGCCTTCTCCACGTTAAGAATCTTTCCCCGGATGGGAAGGATGGCCTGGGTCTTGCGGTTTCTGGCGGTTTTAGCGGAGCCACCGGCAGAATCTCCCTCCACGATAAAGACTTCGCATTCTTCCGGCTTTCTGCTCTCACAGTTGGCCAGCTTGCCGTTGGTATCGATCGAAAACTTTGATTTGCCGATCAGATTGGTACGCGCCCTCTCCTCTGCTTTCCGGATCTTTGCCGACTTCTCCGCACAGGAAAGGACCTTCTTGAGTTCCTCAAGGTTCCGGTCATAATAGAGGACCAGTTCCTCCCCCAGAACATCCTGGACAGCCTTACCTGCATCGGGATTATCCAGCTTGGTCTTGGTCTGCCCCTCGAATCTGGGATTTTTATGTTTAATGGAGAGGACCGCTGTCATTCCGTTTCGGACGTCCGCCCCGGTAAAATTCTTATCCTTTTCCTTTAAAACGCCAATCTCCCTGGCATACTGGTTCATCACCTGGGTAAATTTGGTCTTAAACCCGGTCAGGTGGGTGCCCCCCTCCATGGTACAGATGTTGTTGCAGAAACCCATGACCATTTCCTGATAGTCATCCACATACTGGTAAGCTGCTTCCACTTCAATCTCATCCACCATCTTTTTAAAGGAGACAATCTCCGTCACCGTCTGTTTTCCCTTATTTAACGCTGTCACATAAGCTGACAGTCCCTCCGGTTCGTGAAAAGAAATCTCCTCCTCCTCCCCGGGACGCTCATTGACAAAAGAGATGGTCAGACCGGGATTCAGATAGGCGGTCTCATGAAGTCTGCTCTTAATGCTCTCCGCCTTAAAATAGGTCCGGTCAAATATAGTCTCGTCCGGCAGGAAGGTGACGGTCGTTCCTGTATCTGTCTTCCTGCAGGTACCGATCACTTCCAGAGGCGAGACTGTCTTGCCCCGCTCAAACATCTGCTCATAGACCTTGCCATCCGACTGAACCTTAACCTCCAGCCAGTCTGACAGGGCATTCACCACGGAAGCACCCACACCGTGGAGGCCGCCGGAAATCTTATATCCGCCGGTACCGAACTTGCCTCCCGCATGGAGCATGGTAAAGACCACCTCCACCGCAGGCAATCCGGTCTTGTCGTTGATCCCCACCGGAATCCCCCGACCGTTGTCCCGGACGGTTGCTGTTCCGTCCTCGCCCAGAATGACTGTAATCTCATCACAGAAACCGGCCAGATGTTCATCCACCGAATTGTCCACAATCTCATAAATCAGATGGTTCAATCCCTTGGAAGAAACACTTCCGATATACATTCCCGGTCTCTTGCGGACGGCTTCCAGCCCTTCCAGGATCGCTATGCTGTTTCCGTCATAGTTTTGCTGTTCCATCATCTGTCATTCCTTCTACACATTAAGATCCGCCTCATCCCAGAACATCTTACTCTCACAGGTCATCCGAATCTCTCCGTCCTTCACCTCAAAGATGCAGGAATCACAATTCTTTCCAAAGCTGCTGTTCCAGAAATCGGAAAGAGGCCTTTTATTAAGGTGGGTCAGCCAGGCATGGAGCCAGGTCGTGTGACCCACTACCAGAACCGTTTCATACTGCCCCTCCAGGGGAAGAATGCTTTCTTTGAAGAATCGGTCTGTCCTGTCAATCAGGTGCTGAAGACTCTCTGCTCCCTTTCTCGGTCTGTATAAATGAGGCTCTCTGAAAAATCTCTGATAACGCACAAAGTGCGGATCATCCATCACTTTGCCGAATACTCTTCCGTTATCCGGCCCAAAATCAATTTCCTTTAAAAGATCATCATAATGTATCTCCAGGTCCCTGTCTCCCCGGATGGCTTCCGCTGTCAGTCTGGCCCGGGTTAAGGGGCTGGAAACAATATAATCAAAGGGGATATCCTTCATGCCCTCCCCGGCAAGCTTTGCCTGGGCGATTCCTTTCGGAGTCAATTTGGTATCATGCTGTCCCTGCAGCTTCTTCCTCCGGTTCCAGGAGGTCTCTCCGTGTCTGACACAATATACGATCATAGCTTTCTCCTTTTCCAACAGTATAAAAACCGGTTCATTTCATCATAAAAAGACCTGCCAGAAACAGCAGGCCTTTTATCATCATACAGTAAATTCTTCTTTGTTTCAAGCTCCAATATCAGCCAGAAGATGTTCCACAGCAGACAGCTTCACGCACACGGTAAAGAGTCCCGCCGCCTTATAGATATCTTCCAGTGATGAGAATGTCGGGGCAATACGGATGTTGGAATCATCCGGATCCTTTCCGTAGGGGAATGCCGCTCCCGCTCCTGTCAGGGTCAGGCCGGCTGCCTTGCACTTGGCAACGATATCTTTCGCGCAGCCCTTCATGGCATTAAAGGAGATAAAATATCCTCCCCTGGGCCTGGTCCACTCTGCGATCTCAGCATTCGCCAGCTCCCGGTCAAATTCATCAAGAAATGCTTCAAATTTGGGACGGATAATCTCAGCATGCTTCTTCATGTGAGCTTTCATACCATCCAGGTTGTGGAAGAAGCGGACATGACGCAGCTGATTCACCTTGTCATGGCCGATCGTCTGCCATTTCATCCGATCCAGGACATCCCTGATATTGTCCGGAGAAGCGGACATGGCTGCCACGCCGGATCCCGGGAAGGTAATCTTTGAAGTGGAACAGAACTGGTAGACCATGTCAGGATGGCCTGCTTTCTTACACTCTTCAATGATATTGGGGATTACGTTCTCCTCATCGTAGAGATGATGAATCACATAGGCATTGTCCCAGTAAATTCTGAAATCATCCGCCGCCGGATTCATATTGGCAAATCTCCTCACGGTCTCGTCCGAGTAAACGATACCGCTGGGGTTCGAGTAAACCGGCACACACCAGATTCCCTTCACCGCAGGATCTTTCTCCACATAGTATTCCACCAGATTCATATCCGGGCCGGAATCTGTCATGGGAATATTGATCATCTCGATACCGAACTGCTGTGTGATTCCGAAATGGCGGTCATAGCCCGGTACCGGACAGAGAAACTTCACTGTATCCAGCTTGCACCAGGGAGTGTTGCCCATGATACCGAACATATAGGCCCGGGCAACGGTGTCATACATTACATTAAGACTGGAATTCCCGAAGATAACTACCTGCTCTTTGGGTACGCCCATCATGTCTCCGAGCAGCTTCCTTGCTTCCGGAATTCCCTCCAGGGTTCCGTAGTTTCTGACGTCCACACCGTCTGTTGCGGTCAGGTCTGCCTCGCTGGAAAATACTTCAAAGAGCGGCATGGAAATCTGGAGCTGATCGACTCCGGGTTTACCCCGGGCTATATTCAACATAAGTCCTTTGGCCCTGTACTTGTTGTATTCTGTCTCCAGTTCGTTCCTGAGTGTCTCCAACTGGTCTTTTGTCATATCTTTATATGCAGTCATGTCGCACCTCCATGAATTTTTCTCTTTTTTCAACTGCAGAAATACTTCTGCAGATATGCTCCATAAGGCTTGAGCACTGCATATTATTTTAGTCTATAATTGAATAAAACACAAGGAAAATTTTCATTTTATCCCTTATTATATCATTCTTGCCCGATTTTTTATGTATATTTTGAAAGAGGACAGGCTTAATCCTTCTCAATTGCTTCCGGCCGGCAGTCGCTGATCAGAGAAAGACTGCTTACCATTTCATTCAAAGTCCGGTTCCATTCCGTCCGGCTCATCTCTGAGATGGTCCTGTCTTTCCAGGACAGGAAATTCATGGAAAATGTCTGTCTCCTCCTTTTCAGCAGTCCTTTCCGGCCCTGTTCTTTCTCTTCAGGATCGGAGAGGATTTCTCCCTCTCCCAGCAGGACGCCCTCCCCATTATAGAGGCATACCTGCCGGACCGGGGACATCTTAACCGTTTCACCGGCCATCTCCAGAAGGTTCCTGTCGTAATCCGCCTCCAGAACATCATCAAAGTAGAAGAGAAAAGAGGACCTGTCATGAAGTCTCATGACTCTCTTCATCCACTCCGGCCGGTCCCGGCTGTGGTCTTTTTCATACTGGGCGTAGGTCCTGTCCCGAAAGTCTTTTAACAATCTCAGAATCATCGCCTGCTCTCCTCCACGATTGACTTTAGATGCTCACAGGCCTCACAGTTTACATCGTTCCTGCTCCGGATCCCAAATACCAGAGACTGGTCTTGCAGACTGCAGAGCTTTGCCGCACCTGCCCGAAACATTTTATCGTTGTTGATCCGGCCGTCCAGCAGGAAATACACCCGGTATTCCTTTTCTCCGTCATCTGATTCTTCTTCCATTTCCCTTTTTAATAATCCGGCGGCGATCAGCATGGCCTCACCCGCGGAATACTCCCGAAAGAAAAAAGGCACCTCATACCGAAAGAAGGGGGGATATTCGCAAAATGGCTGTACCCGGATGGTCTCGTCACCACAGACCGCACAAAGCCGGAGTCGCCGGTGGTGAAAAAGGGCTTCCAGTTCCAGTTCATCCTGGAGTTCATACAGAAGTCTTCCCATATCATCCGAGGGACCGGGCTCTGCCGGCATCATAAGAAAGAGGACGGACAGGGTTTTCCTTTCCTCCGGACCGGACTCTTCCGGTATTTCCGGATGCTCCGTCTCCGGTGGCAGGACTTGCTCCCAGTCTGTTTTTGCAATCTGCCTGGCGTACTCCTCCTCCTGTGCGATGGCCCGCCTAAGCTCCTCTTCCATCACGGGATAGTCCACATCTTCATCTTCTTCCATCTGCAGTTTCCAGGAATCCGGCAGGATATTGTAGAACAATTCCGCGTAATCCGCCTCTGACCTGGCAGGAGGAAACTTGACATTTCCCCTGGCGCTGCCGATGAGGATCCGATAGAGGAGTCTGCGGTCTGCCTTTTTCTGGGTCTTTTCATCAAAGTACTCCAGGTTGGGAAACCGTCGCTGGTCTTCCGGATACCAGTCGTATTCCTGTTCATATTGGCCGAGCTGGAATCGTTCTGGATGGAGAACTGCCACCCGATAATCCCTGCTCTCCACATCGGTCAGTATATCTTCCATATCGTAAAGACCCGGATAAATCTCCTGGTCTGACAGGCCCATCATCACCTTGAGCATGGACAGGGCAATCTTTTTGAGAATCAGGGAATCCACGTGAAACCGGTCCATGTTATCTCTGGAAAATAATTTTTTCAAGGACAGAAAAGAAGACGGCAGGGCCGCGGCCTGGTCTGTAAATACAATGCCGGGAACTGCCTCGAGTTTTTTCCTCAGAGCAGAATCTTCCTGGAGAAGGATTCGTTTCTCTTCACTCATAATCCCACAGACACTCCCTTCATCAGATCTTTCATGGGTTTCACGATATTTTCCAGGAAATCCATGGACAATGGTTTCAGTATCTTCTCGATATCAATAAACATGGGAGAGGCCTCCTCATCCAGGCTTCCGTCCTCCCTCACGAAGCAGAAACGGAAATCCTCATCGCTCAGCTGGTCCGTGCAAAAGAAGATGGCCTGTCCCAGAGGATAATCCAGATAGTCTCTCTCATCGGTGCTGCCGTAAGCATCAGAGAATAAAAGCAGGGCTTTATTTCTCCCTGGTGACGGAAACTTGTCCAGAGAAAAGGCAAGGCCGGTGTGGATGGCTTCCATCCCGTCATCGCCGCCCCCGAACAGACGGATGTTTCTCAGCTTTTTCAGAAACTGTGTCATATCCTGTGTGAAGAGGCTGCCATCATCGAAGGAGATGGCTTCTGCCTGCTCCTCCCAGTCCCCGTCCCGGATCACCGTGATGCCCAGTCTGGGGAAGACCTCGTATTTGGTAAGACATTCCAGAAAATGAACCGCCGTAAAATATACAGCCGGATAGATGGAATACATAGAGGCAGACCCGTCGACCACAAAATCCAGATATAATGTAAATGCTTTTTCCTTTTCCCGTTCAAAACTCTCCTGCACACTGGCCGGCAGGACCGGTTCATATCGTTCTGTCATAAGAGCAGTCCTCCTTTAAGTGTGGGAACCTGCAGACCGGATTCTTAATACTTCAATGCCGGTCCCGGCGTAGGTGTAGAGATCTCCCGGCTTTACCTCTTCCGGATCCTGTATCAGAATGGGATGACAGTCCTCGTGGAGCAGCACTGCCTTCATCTTGTCATCCTGACGGTAAAATGCCATGATTTTCCCGGAGAGAGCTCCGTTTCTGGCCCTTTCCTGGCGTGTCCCGAATTCGATAGGAACAAAGCCGTAGTTTTTTATGTAGGGACTGTATTTCACATCACCCACACGGTAGGTAAAGCGGATCAGGCTGCCATCCTGACGGCCGGAAAGAAGTTCCGGAATCTCCGGCATTTTCCCGGTGCCAATCAGATGGTCTTCCAGGTCGGCAATGATCTCATTGATATCGGAGTAGCGTTCCTCCTCCGGCGCAATCATTTTTGCGATGATTTCCGCGATTCTGTCGTCGACTCCGGGCATTTCCTTCAGACAGTAGGCATACTCGTCTTCGATCATGTAGCGGTTGATATCCTCATTTCCGTGAAAATGATGATGGCCGGTATAGATAAAATACAGGACCAGGCCTGCAGAATAGATATCCATCTCCTTGCGGCATACATAACTGTTCCAGAACTTGGGGTCCGCATAGCCCGGCGTCCCCTTCTGCTCCCGTTTCATAACAATGGTGGCACTGGATTCATGGAGGTGGACCCAGTCGAAATCAATAATTTTCACCAGGCTGCCGTCCGCTGCCGCCATGACATTTTCCGGCTTCAGATCGCGGTGGACGATGGGGTCATCCTGATAGCGGGTCATGTAATGACGGATCCCGTAGAGGAATTTGAGAACGATGGTATGGCAGACCTTCATCTTTTCGTCCCAGGTACTGCCGGCTACATGCCCGCCGGTAACCAGATCGGACAGGTCCCGGCCCGGTATATATTCCACCAGGGTAATGAATCTCCCGTTATCCTCGTCGAACATGCCGCCGTAAATGCGCACAATAAAAGGGGAATAAAGCTGAACTTTACTCTCCTTCTCCACATACACCCCATCGGACTTCTCACAGAAGAGCACCTTGAGGAAATACTGTCTGGAAGACCGGATATCGCGGGCAATCAATGTCTGTTTATTTCCACTTCGTCCTGTTTCCCGGAGAATCCGCAGGGAGACAGTCATCCTGTCGCCGCTCCGGTCCCGGTCCCTGACCCACTGAAAGGTATCTCCTTCCTTAAAGTAAGCATTCATAACCTGTGTATCCTCTCATACGTTTTCAAAAGGAGCTTCCGTATTCCCCGGAGCTTCTTCTGGGTCTTATCCTCATTTCTGCCTTCCTCTTTCCCGGGGAACAGGTCAAGGGATACTGTTGTTTCCGGAAGGCCTTTCTCCGTTACTTCTTCTTCCTCATTGGGGAAATAGACGATGGCCGTCTGGTTGTCATCCTCTCCCTTGGCCCTGGCGGAATCGAACAGGGTACGGATCAGGGTGTCCGGTGAAGTAATCTGATCGAAAACCCACTGGAGCTCCTCCTCATCGAGGCCGCCGAATGCCCCGTCGGTTCCGACGATGATGCAGTCGTAGTCTCTGGAATCCACCACATTGATATAGGGTTCCACTTCCTCTCTTCCTCCCATATAGGAGAGAAGGCGGTTCTTATTCTGATAGTAGAGAAGACTCCCCGGCTTGATCTTGCCTTCCCGGACCATCTTGCCCGCCGCATTCTGCACTTCACTGAGCAGTTCAACCTGGCCGTTCTTAAACCCGTACACGGGACTGTCTCCGCAGTTTGCGATCAGCAGGGTATTCCAGAAATGTAAAACCACCGTCAGCGTTGTGCCTCCCCTGACACCGCTGTCGATTCCTTTTTTATACAGGGTCTTCCCGATCCTGGAAAAGGCCCGGACCGTATTATCCTTCAGGACTTCCAGCTGGTTCTCCAGGCTGGTATCGGTAAATTCCTCACTGAGAAGGGTGCGCATCAGTTCACGGTACCAGAGCTTCACCGCCGTAGAAGAATACTCCTCGCCGGCATCGAGACCTCCCATCCCATCGGCCACTACCATAGAAGAGACCTGGGCTTCGTGATTAATACCCAGATCCATTTTGCAGTAACTGTCTTCATTTGTTGTGCGTTTGTTTTTTACACTGTCAAAAAAGCAGGCCATAACCTGTCCTCCTTTTGATCAGATCAGTAATTAGCGTCAATCCGCCGTTCTTGATTGTGTGTTTGTTCTATGATACCATGTTCTCAATTGGAATCGATTAATAAAATGTTACAGAACTCTGTCTTTTCACCAGATTACCCATCGTAATCATTTCGTTATCCGGAGGTAGCCATGAGCAGCCAGTCCCCGATCCTGATGGATCAGATGAGCAATATCACAAGCATACAAAAGAAACAGGACTGCATACTCTTTCAAGGCCTGTTGGGCGAGCGGAAAATCTTCGGCAAAGCTCTGTCTGCCGAGAGAGAAGACCTGATGGCTGCTATCACCGATGAGTACCATACCATGAAGGACATTTCCCATCCCATGGTTCCGCATTACTACGGAATTACTGCACCCTTCTGCCCTGACGGGAATAAAGAATACAAGGCTGTTATCAGCGACTATATCAACGGCACGACCCTTCTTAGGGCATCCGAAGATCTTTCCTGGCGGGAGATTCTTGCTATGGTTACACCTGTCATCGGCCTTCTGGGGTTCCTGAAAGACAGGGGTCTTGTCTATACGGACCTCAATCCCGGAAATATCATGATCAGCCCGGCGGGGCATCTCTATCTTGTGGATTATACCGGCGCATGGTATTACCGGAGGACTCCCTCCCCCACATACCGGCTTCGCTTTTCCTACCGGCCGGATCCCTCCCTTCCGGGAGACCGTCTCCTAATCCAGGAAACTGCCCTGATGCTGGAGGATCTGTTTGATAATAAAAAAGAAGGCAGTCTCCTGCCTTCTTGTGTATATGCATTGCTGGAAACGGGTCTCCACCCTTCTTCCTCTCTTTCTCTGAAGGATTATCAGCAGATGATCAGAAACTGTCTCCGATGACGATACCCATCGATCTCTGGAATCAGTTCTCCCGGGATGCTCCTATTTGGGCCAGTTCCTTAAGAATGGCAGGAATGGCACAATCCTCTACATAGACGGCATCATCCCGGAGATTGGTCCGGATCATGGACACGAGTCTGTCCTTCTCGATCCCGGCTGCTTCCAGTTCTCTCTCAAACTGAAGAAAACTCTCCTCTACCTCATCCTTGCGGAAACATTTTCCCGTCCAGATCGTGTAAAGCATGGCGCTATAGAAATAGACGTCATTCATCAGGAAGTCCTGGGAAAAGCGGCTGGGCTTTCTCATATAACAGTAATCTGCGAACTTCTCCATCTCCATAATATCAGGAATCTCTGTCTTCTCCACGGCCAGAGAGGGAATCTCCGTACACTCCGGCAGATCCGGAACTTCCCTGCCGAGATTCAAATAGGCTAAAGAACCGGTCTTAAAGGAAGCATTCTTCCGGCAGCGGTTGACATCGTCAAAGAGAACCCGGTCCACCGCAGCATAGCGGCAGTATCCTGTCTTTTCGTAACCGTAGTCTCTCCTCTTCTGGTTCTTCCGGATCTGGGTTCCGATACATATGGACAGCCACCATTTCTGGGCAGTGGACATATCGTAGATGGCATTGTATTTCCTGCAAAGATCCTCATCGATATCATAGCCCATACGGCGCAGGTTGTCTGTCACCGTCTCGATCAGAATCCACATTTCCTGGGTGTTGGCAAGGGAGGAAGCCTTATACTTGCAGACCATCTCAATGATGATCTCCACCGGGGTTATCCCCAGAGGTTCCATCTGCGCCTTGGCCAGAAGCTTCTCCACCGATTCATAGGAAGGCTGGAGGGCCAGGCAGAAACGCAGGAGCCACTCTCTTGTGACGATGGCCTTCCCTGCCCGGATCTTGGAGAACTGAGCTTCACAGTGAAGGCATCCGATATCTCTCAGGAACCAGGAAGCCTTCTCATAATAGCCGTACTCCTCTTCTATCACTTCCTGAAGGCAGCGGCCGAACTGTTTGGTCCCCTCCCGGAACTCTTCCCGGTACTTGCCGATCAGGCCGTAGAACTCATCCAGGCTGCGAGTCTGGGCCAGCATGACCCAGAGGTCCGTGGTGGCCAGACTTCTCATGTCGGGCTCTCCCGGCTTACTGAGCATATCCTCCACATTTTTCTTGACCATTTCCAGCTCTTCGATTCCGAAAAGGCCGTTGATCAGAGCAATCCAGAGGGCATCCTCAATGTTCTTGCAATAGAGGCCGTAGCCCATATAACTCTCCAGAAGGATATGATTGATTTCTTCCAGATTCATCTGAAATGCCATGCCCATGGTAACATAGATCTCTCTCGAGGAAGGCATTGCCCCCTTCAGCCAGGAACCGATGGCCTGTCTGGTCACCGGCACATAAACAATCTCCCCGTCTTTTTTGGAAACGGTTTTGTGATAGACCATCTTGGAAAGCGCCGTATTGCTCAGGTCAAAACGGTCCATTTTCTCTTCCAGAAATTCCGAGAAAGGCTGACGGTTCCGGACATGGTCCTTCAGTCGTTTTTCTACTTCTCTTGTGAATTCTTCTGTATCACTGCTTTGTATCAAATCTCTGTTCAGTGCCATATTATCCCTCTTTCCGACTGTCTTTTCCCTGTTTTCCAATCAGCTGTATCATCGCTGCCATCTGCATCAGGAATACGAGGATTCCCAAAATAATAAAGAAGTAGAGGCGTATTCTCTGGTCCGGGAAAAACCAGGCCGTCATATCGATCAGCAGGCCTTCCGTCAGGCAGAGCCCCCAGATCTTCCAGAGAGGACGCCATTCTCCTTTCTGTCTTAGAATATACCAGTAATTACAAAGAAGCAGAATCCAGATTCCGAAGAGTCCCAGGGCAATCTTCCAGTGTCCCAGTCTTATCGTATAGTGAGCCAGATAGATCATGCAGCCGGTCATAAATCCCTGAACGATCCCTGTCAGTATAAAGCCCAGGCTGTCATCCCGGGTCTCTCCTGAGTCCTCTCCCTGCCCGGTCTCCGGAAGGGGGACTTCTGATCGGATCCGGTCAGTCTCTTCCTCTATTGCCTGACTGGTCTTTTCAACACTGTTTTCCCCCAACTGTCTCTCTTCAAGATCCGGGACGATAACCGGAATCCCGTCATCCACAGACCACTCCTGGACTGCCTGCTCATATTCTCCTGTTATCTTCTGGTACAAAACCCGATTCCTTTCTTTAATATCCTGCATAAGCGCATCTTTCCTTTTATCCCAGTCAAAACCTGCCGACAAGGCCCACAGAATCTCTTCTGCGACCGGACCCAGGCTTTTCATGGTACATCCGCTCATCAGTCTTTTGATATAGCTGATCCTCTCTGCTTCCGAAAGGTTTGCGGCATGGATTCTTTCCCGGATCCTTCTGGCTGTCTGCCGCAGTCCCGGCTCCGCTTCTCCGAGAAAGAGAATATCCGGCATAAGCCGGAGCAAAATCTCCGTATCCTTCGGGCTGCTGCTTTCCCCGTATGATCCAAGCCAGAGATACTCAAGCTTCTTCAGGGCCCCCGCATGATTTTTCAGATTCCCCAGAAGCCTGTCAGACTCCCCAAGGAAATCCGACAGTTCTCCGTCATCCCGCAGATAGCTGTCTGCCATCCAGGAGAAAAACTCCGTCTCCAGGCGCTCTCTGCCTCCCGGATCCCTGTCGCTGCTTTCCCTTTCCCGGCTTTCTTCCCCGGATTCCTCCCCGTCCTTGCCGTTCAGATAAAAACAGGGGCTTCCCAAAGGAGCCGGTGAGAAAACAAAGGATACGCCCTTCACCGGAACCCTGGAAAAAGAAAGGTATCCTGCCTGTTTCCTTAAGATGGACGGGATTATTTCATGAATCAGGAACATGGTCTTCTCTGCCTTCCCTGCGAAATCCTCTTCCGCCCAGTCGGGAGCAACCAGATTGAGCTGAGAAAGCTCTCCTGATACTGTCCTGTAAACCAGGGGCAGCAGGTCCTTTAACCGTTCCTGAAGCCCCAGAGAAAGCAGGATATCTCTCCCGGTCCACCGGGGCAGGTCGATTTCCAGAGGGGAAAGGAAACCGTCTGTCTCCGGATCCCCCCAGTCCCGGCCGGGATACAGGTAAGCGACCGGTGTCTCTTCCTCTCCCGTCAGCTGGTACATTTGAACATATTTGTTCCTTCGACCCACATTTCCGGATTTCCTGGGAGTGACTCTCATCTTTACAAATCCGCAGGAAGCACTGTAGAGGAGCATCTCCGCCGGAATTCCTCCGGAATAGTCCGCCTTACCGGCAGATGCCATTTTCTCAAGCTCTCTCAGGCCCTGCTTGTCTCGGGGTGTGGATGACGCGGCGATTCCCCATCCCGGCGATCTGGCGAGGATCGACTCTTCAGCCCAGGTAAAAATGTGCCGCTGATAGATCGATTTCACTCAAGCCACCCCCTCCCCCGCATATACTTCATAACCATCCACAGCAGAGGATCCTCTACACGGATGGGGTTGACCCGGCTCACCGCTCTGATGATCTTCTCCGTCCCTTCCAGTTTCTCCACGGTCTCACATCCCAGGGCAGACACGGCAAATAAGCCTCCTTCCCTGTAGTCCTCCAGGTATTTCTGGATCCGGTAGATCTTCTGGTCAAATATGGGCTTCAATATATTGTGCCGGAGGAACTGCCGGTCCATGTTCAGAAAACCCTGTGTGATCTCATCTCTTTGAAATAAGAGCTCACTTCCCCGGTATTCCCGAATCTCTCCCAGCTCCTCCAACAGGTCACTTTTGGCGATGGTCAGTGCCATATATTTTCGGCGAAGATCCCTGTCATCCGTTATATTCCGGATTCCCTCAAGGATAACATCCGCCTTACATTCTGATATCATCTCTTCCCCGGCTGTGTCCTGAATCAGGTAATCTGACTGATCCATGACCTGTTTGCCGTTTTTATTGCTCATGCGCTGGATGGTAATCTGCTCCTGCCTGCTCATGAGATGCAGCCGGGTAAGGACCCTCTCCTCGTCCGGAATCCTCTTGGTAATGACGGAGTGGGTCAAATGCATCTGGGCCGGATCCACCATACAGATATAACCGTTCATATGCCTCACAAAACCGGTGGCTCCGCTCCCCGAGATATCCCGCATAAGCTCTCCCGCCACATCATAGATGGCAGTCAGGATCGTATGGGGTCTCTCCTCTGTCCGGTAAGTCATCTCCAGGAACAATGGTTTCCGAAATGACTTGCCCGTCGATTCCGGGCAGATCCCGTAACGATACAGGCGGTCGGCATTTCTTTCCATCTCAAGACCCTGCTCATCCCCGGGATTCCCGGAAGCGTTCCGGACGGTAAGGTTCTCCCTCTGCAGGACCTCATATCGATTCATGATCAGCGAGGAAAGATAGACGGTTTTTCCGGATGCCACACTTCCGGCAAGACCCACCATAAAAAGCTCATAGCGGAAGAAATTCCTTGGCAGGATATTATGGCACCAGGGGCAGACCATGGTCTTTGAGTAGAGGCTGACACCACCCTCCCTGACCTGAAAGGAATAACCCCTGCTCTGGGGATCATAGATCTTGACAGCCGGCTCCCTTCCGGTGGCAGCCAATTCCCGGTTGCACACCTTCATCATCGTATTATCAATGACAATTCTGGAGGCATCAATCTGATCCTCCGTAATCCCCATGGAAGACCAGAAATACTGGTAATTAAGATCCCTTTTCTGAGCGATCAGACTATTCAGGGCAGGAGACTGAAAGCGAAGTCCGGATGGCTTCACAAAAAAAGCGGCATCCGAATTCGTAAAACTCCGAAAACAATATGGACATTTCTTTTTGTGTTTTTCCGCAAGCGAGCCTGCTGCCTGATAATCTGCCATACAATCCTCCCTTCCATCAAAAACGCCCGGGAATTCCGTATCAGAATTCAGGAGTCCAATGACGCACAGATGGAAATCTCATGTTTGGATTCCAGGATCAGATAGTAAACCATGTCTTTTCTGATCGTCGCTCTTTTAACCCGTTCTCCCTCTCCTCTTCCCATACCGGGCTGACGGATCACAAAAGGCTTCCCGTCAGACACCACGGTCAGCTGGTCCGGAATGTCCGATGCACAGATCCGGATTCCTTCATTCTCGAGAGAGTAGGTGTATTCTTTCCCCGACGGATGCCTGGCATATAAAAGAATCTCCTCCAGCGGCACCGACCCTTTTCGGTTCTGTCCGTTATCACAGATCCTGGAGCACCCGCCGAAAGCATCCCCGTGTGTAATCATAAAATCAAGGGGAAAGCTTCTTTTCTTCTGCTTCTCCTCTTCCTCACGCCGATACTGCTCTTCTTTTTCCTTCATGTCCATCTCCTGGGTCAGAACCTGGTGGGCATAGGACAGAAGGACCTCCTTCTCTCTCTGTTTTGTACTCTGGTAAGCCCAGAGGCTGTATCCGGTCAAAGTGAGAGCGGCAATCAGCAGTAAAACGATATATGTAATAATAATCATCAACCCCTATTTCCAAAGATACTTCGGATAAAGATGATCTCCCTTTTCCTGGTCTTCCGATTTCATGGAAGACAGAGCTTCCCGCACAGATTCCCTGTCCTCCTGGTAAGTCACGCCATACCATTTATCTTCGGATTCACGGACCTCCACGGTAGCTTTCCCCTCGCGGATCAATTCGTCCACAACGGAAGGAAGGAAATATTCACATTTCAGAGGGTCTTTATCAAGCCGCTCCTGAAGGAAGACCGGGAAACGTTCCTCCAGCTCCTTCAAAAATCCGGGTGTAAATCCCCAACAGTTCATGGATACAGGGGTCCCGTCAGGAATAACCGTCCAGCTGGCACCGTCATCCAGAGTATAGGCTGCCTTACCCTCTCTTTTCTCAATCCTGGTCCGCTCGGTAATATCCGTCAGGAAATGGTCCTCATCCGTCTCGCAGACTCCTCTTGAAACATGGCCGTTCTCCGTTATGGTATTCTCAATATGGAATCCCACCATCACGTAGCGGCCCTTGTCATCATCCTGATGGGTTGTCAGATAATCATATAAGACAGCAAAGGCTTTGGGCCCGTAATAATCATCCGCATTGATCACGGCAAAGGGACCGTCCACCACATCTTTTGCACAGAGAACCGCATGGCCGGTTCCAAAAGGCTTGACCCTTCCCTCCGGAATCTCAAAGCCCTCCGGAAGACAGTCAAGCTCCTGGAAGACGTAGTTCACATCTACAAAAGGCTCCATCTTCTTTCCCACCATGGACACAAAGTCCTCTTCGATGGCATGTTTTATAATAAAGACAACTTTCTTAAATCCGGCTCTCACTGCATCGTATACACTATAATCCAGAATAGTATGCCCTTCCGGATCCACCGGATCCATCTGTTTCAGTCCACCGTATCTGCTTCCCATTCCGGCTGCCAGCACAACCAGTGTCGGTTCTTTATTCATGTCGTTTCTCTCTTTCTCCTGAAAATATGGTTATTGTTTCCTTTCCTATCATATCATGCCTTTCCCCATTCGTAAAACACGGAGTTGTTACAGATTATTAACATTTCTCTAATTGTATTTTAAGCAGAAAAGACTTATAATATAATAGTTAGATATATTTAACCGCAGAAAGGAGGGCTGAGATATTGTCGCAGTACCGCTATACCGTTCAGCAACACAACTTTAACGTCAAGTCATCTGCCAGATTGTCTCATGTCAATGTCTATGACCTCAGTGAGCCCTCTGTCGACATTTTCCCCGGATATCCTTACACTAAGATCATCTTTATCCAACAGGGAAGCGCTGTTCTGTCTTTTGACGGACAGGAGCTGGAGATTTCCGGGGGCCACATCTTTCTGCTGAATCCGGGGAATTCCCGTTTTTCTCTGTCCATTGAAGAAGCACCTCTGAAGATTATCGCTCTGGGTATTGAGAATATCACATTCCGGAATCTCCCGCCCTACGGTCGGATTCTATCCATGGAAGATGAGAATCTTGCTGCCGATTTCCGGGACATCAACAACCGGATTATCAGGGAACTTCAGAATCAGAAGGCAGAGTATTCCTCCATCTGTACCATGTATCTGCACATTATTCTGATCTGCCTGGAACGGGATTACGGAATCACCTGGGAGAGTGTAACCAGAGAAAAGAGAGGCAGAGACTGCAGTATCGTCAAGGAATACCTGGATAATCATTACAAGCAGAATCTGACTCTTGATATGCTGTCGGAAGAGAGTGGAATGAACAAGTACTACCTTGTCCATTCATTTACCAAGCTATACGGCTGTTCACCCATCAGCTACCTGAATGAGAAGCGGATCGAGGCCAGTAAGAATCTTCTGGAGAATACAGACATGTCCATTGCCGAGATCGCTTTGGAACTCGGGTTTTCATCCCAGTCTTACTTCTCCCAGTCATTCAAAAAGAATACTTACATGACACCGAATGAATATCGGAGATCCACAAGAATGGTTTAATTGAATTCCATAAGCAAGGCTGCAAGGATACAGATCCCGCAAGCCAGCCAGAAAGACAGATCCGGTTTCCACTTTTCCTGGAATACCGGCTCTTTTTCTTTTTTCTCCGATATATTTCCCCAGATTCGTATCAGAACATACAGGACTGCAATAGCTGACGCAGCCACGCCGGCCCCTACGGCGAGAACTTCTGTTATAATATGGCCGCTGCTGTCTCTGAAATGATCGGTAAAAAGATAATAAGGCCCGATATGAGCCCGGATCAGGAATGCCATCATAGGATGTCCGGGGTAACAATGCATTCCGATCGTAATCATATTGAAGAGCAGATGGATCAGCATCGGGATGATCAGGCTGTTTGCAGCGATCAGAATTGCGGCAAAAAGAATCCCCATGGCGAAACTGTAAGCCATCTGATTGAAATTCATATGATACAGAGCGAACATGAAAGCTGTGACCAGGATTCCTTTCCATTTCCCGCCAACTCCTCTTAAGAATACTCCCCGAAAATAGATTTCCTCCACGAGAGCCGGAAAGACAGCGGATGATATAATCATGGATACAATGCGACGATCCATCCCGGCGATCCTGCCATTTACATGATTGGTGAAAAAGATCATGGACAGGCTACTGATATACTGGGCGGCAATAAAAGCAAGAATTGTCACAGGAATAATGAAAACCATCCCCCAGACAGGAGATGGTTTTTTTATGCTGCAGTAAGTGCGAAGGTCGGAAGCTCCCCTGCGGAAAAGAAGGGCGACATAAGCCAGCCGGATTCCGTTCATAATCAGGGAAATATGAAAAGAATCCCGCATTCCGGCAAGGGAAAGGATGTTGGAACCTATTATGGAGATCAGGATAAGCTCCAACCATATTCGGTTTGTACTGATACGATTCTCCATAACCGGCCTCCTGCTATTCCTGATGGTCTGCCAATTGGATTCCGTCCTTCAGAATCCGGATCCGGCGCTCTTTGTAAAGTCTGCCGATGGCTCTCTTATATTCATTCTTACTCATGGAAAAAGCTCTGCGAATCTCCTCCGGAGAAGATTTGTCATGGTAGGGGAGAAAACCGCCTGCCTCCTGCAGAGCCTGCAGAATCTGTTCGGCATCCCGGTCCATCTGAAGATGTGCCTTCTCCCTTAATGACAGATTCAGTTTCCCATCCTCACGGACAGACAGGACTCTGCACCGGACTCTCTCGCCGATCCTGAGGGGGCGCACCGCCTCCTTTTTCTGAATCAGCCCGTTATATTTCTCATCAATGGCAACAAAGATGCCGAAACGGGGATTCTCTCCAAACACGATGCCTTCTGCCATATCGTCCTTTCTGTAGGGAGAATCCGCCCGAAGGAAATCATAAACCTTCATGGTAGCACATAAGCGATCGCTCTTATCCACATAGAGAGCCATAAGATAACGGTCCCCAATATTTACTTTGACCGTCTGCTCACTGTAAGGCAGAAGCAGGTCTTTTTCCAGACCCCATTTTACGAAGGCTCCGATCTTCGTCACATCGGCCACTTCAAGAACCTCCAGCTGGCCAACCTCCAACAGAGGCATCCTGGTGGTGGCAATCATACGGTCATCTGAGTCACGGTACACAAAAACCTCTATGGGATCACCCTTGGCCAGATCCTCCGGAACCTGCTTTCCGGGCAGCAGAATGGAGTCATTCTCCTTCCGGCTTCCGGTCCGGTCTCTGTTTTGGCCTCTCTTCGGACCTCTGCTCTGATCTTCCTCCGGACCGACAGGATCTTCTCTCAGGTATACCCCGAAGGATGTTCTGTGATCCATATATAATGTCTGTCTTCTTCCTAATTCCATAATTCTTAGTCCTCTTCTATTGATACGAATGTCTGTTGGTATTTCCGGGTTCCTTTTTTACGCCTGGTTATATTCAATCAGAAAGGCCCCGGCAGCCTTCACTCTGTTTTTTGGAAACATTCCACATAAGCCAGCACCTCTCCCCGGTCATTCTCATATTTGATGTAAACCTTCTCATCCTGGTCCTGACGGTACATGAGCAGATGATCTCCGGGAAGAGCCGCCTTACGGTAATCGATACGTACCCGGTAAAGTTCCAGATGATTAACGGCACTCTTCATCCACATAATATAATAATTATTATTGACATGATGGTTGGTATCCAGATAAAAGTCTGAAATATCAAACTCTTCCAATAGAGACCAGTCGGATTTGGGCCGGATCTTTCTCTTCATGGGCTTTTCTGCCGGAGAGGGTTCCGGCACAAAGGCCCGGGTCATATCCTCCGGAATCTTCATCGGAAGCATATGTTCTACATCCATCAGAATCCAAATAGAATCTCCGGAAACCAGAACTTCCCCTTTATCGTCCTGCAGAAAAAACCGACGGTATCCAAAGTAGCCTTTCATGAGATAGGGCTCTGTTATTATTCGAATCTTCTCAAACAATTCCGGCATCCTGTTTATGCGGATATCGTAGGAAAGCAGGAACCATGCTCTTTTATGCTCTATATTATTGTCTATTCCATATCCCAGGCTCTCTGAGTGCAGCGTTGTACAATCCTGAAAATAATTAAGAATCTGATGCAGGGGAACCTTACGGTCCCCATCACACTCACTGTAACGAACCTGCAGATCCATACTGAACTGTTCCATAAAAATCTCCTAAAATAAAGGATTCCATTATACATCAGAAATGCAAACGGAATCCTTGTATACTTCTAATATCAAATGATGCGAAAACAATCCGTCAGATGAGACGGTTCTTCTTCTCCTTCTCCTCTGTGATGATCATCTTCATGGCTGTCTCAACAGCTGCGGTCTCACCAAAGAAAGCCAGTGTGGTGATGTGGTTGGGGCAGCTTCCGTGAATCTCAACGGGAAAAACATTGCTGGTCTTGGCAACGCGGTCCGCATAGTAAAGCACGCTGGATACCGATGTCTGGAAAAGACCCACTGCATCATAGCGACGCTGATTCAGTTCTTCCTGTGCCTCCATGGTCATCTTGCGGAGGAACATCTTCATAACATATCTTCCGGGATTGTAAATAATATGCGCTTCTCTCATAATTAACCCTTCCCTGTAACTCTATACTATATAAAAATAATCATAATTATCTGTAAGTATCATAGCATACAATTACCATGAAAACAATGTTTTTTCTTGTCCTTCCAACCACTTTCACCAAGAAAACATGGTGCATCCGGAAAACAAAAAAAGGCTACTAAAAGTAGCCCTTTAAACAGCGCTACCAGGATTCGAACCTGGAAATGCCGGAATCAGAATCCGGTGCCTTACCATTTGGCGATAGCGCTAAACCTGCTATATGAAATTATAGCCAACGTGGGCAAGAGGATTCGAACCCCCGACCTTTTGGTCCGTAGCCAAACGCTCTATCCAGCTGAGCTATGCCCACATGCAATATAAAAAAGATGCCGGTGATCGGAATCGAACCGGTACGGGAGGTTAGTCCCGCAGGATTTTAAGTCCTGTGCGTCTGCCAGTTCCGCCACACCTGCGTGTCAACTGACAATAGTAATTATACAATGTATTCAA
>CACXGS010000043.1 GCA_902767195.1 uncultured Lachnospiraceae bacterium
ATAAAGCAGGTTATTAGAGAGGAAACCATAATAAGTATCATCAAACCACGCTTTTGGGTTATGGTATTCCAGCCTTCCCGGAAGCTGTCCGCAAAGCTTTCGGTCCTCTCCAGGGGCTTTGTCGTGATGCTCTTTCTGACGACGGCGGTACATATCATCGTCAGGAAAAATGTGCACAGGTCAATGATCAGAAGAAGCTTCACGTCACTGACCGCCAGCAGGATTCCGGCAATAAGCGGCGAGATCAGATATCTGGCGCTGCCGGCGATGCTCACCATGCCGCTGGCCTTTGAGTATTCTTCTTTGGTCAGAAGATCGGTGACCGTTGCTCTATAGGAAGGTTCTAAAAGCGATGAGAAAAGGGAACTGATGAATACCCCTGCACAGATCTGATACAGCTTTGTGCCGCCCCTCATCATGCAGATTAAAATGTAGAGCAGACCCAGGGCTGACAGTCCGTCCCCTGCCATCATCAGAAGCCTCCGGTCATAACGGTCTGCCAGAACTCCTGCCGGTGCGCTTAGGAGCAGTGTCGGCAGGAAGGCCATCAGGGCAACCAGGGCCATATCAGCGGCACTGCCGGTCTGCCGGAAGACATAGACTCCAAGGCCGAAACTGCTAAGACCGGACCCTATGGCTGATATCAGTTCACCGCTCCAGAGAAGCAGAAATTTTTTGTAATTCGATGTCTCTTTCATATCCTTATTTTGTCCTTTTTGAGTATTGGTCTTTCATCTTTTGCTATAACCGACAGATTGTCGGTAATGGCTTGAAATATATGGGACTTACCCTGATAACGGCAAGTCCCGTTTCCTTAGTCTTATTATTTCAGTTTGTTTCACAATCTATGGTGCATACGCTGTTATTATTGGTCGTCCTGTCTGCTGAAGATCCGCATAATAGTCGCCTCAAGACTACCTTCCCTGGCGCCGAGAATCCTTTCGGTATGGCAGATGAATGCCTGTCTTTTCCTCTCCACCTGGTCCGGATCCGTCCCTGCAAGAGTGTCAAAGGCGGTGTTGGCATAAGTCATGATCATCTCTGCGGCCTGGGCGGGATACTTCGAATCGAAAATGCCGGTCTCATTCCCCTCCTCCACCAGGCTGGTGATCAGGGGAACAACGCCATCCATCAACCGCTCCTGCATCTTCTGGTGCAGCAGGGCATTCTGAGGCCGGTGCATCTGCTCCAACACCTCAACACCTGCTCCGCTGTTGATATCCAGAGAAATGATCATGGCCGACAGCCGCTCCAACAGAGGAATAGACTGGTCCGATGTGACTGCTCTCGCTCTCCTGATGGCCTGCCCTGTCATCCTCTCAACCAGGGCATCAAGAATCTCTTCCTTGGACCCGAAATGATGATAGAGGGTGCCCCGGGCAATCCCGATCTTATGGATGATGTCATTGGTGCTGGCGTTATCGAATCCCTTCTCTGCAAACAGCTGCTCTGCCACATCCAGTATCTCGTTTTTTCTTTCTTCCGCAGACTTCACGACTCTCATTTTCATAATTCCTTTCGAAAATACAGAGTACCGACAGGTTGTCGGTAATGTCATGGTAACACGATTCTTTTATCTTGTCAAATGATATTTTTCGCACTTGGTTTTCTATAGCTCTTGACCTTGACCTCGTAGTATAATAGACCTCAGGATGTGAACTACTTCTCGGCAGAAGAATACCACCAGAAATATCTGGATAAGAACCCGGATGGTTATTGCCACATACCGGATTCATACCTGCACTTAGCAAAGGAATAAGGACCATGACAGATAAAAAGATAAAAGCCATCCTCTGGGATGTGGACGGCACCCTGCTGGATTTTCACGCATCGGAAAGAGCAGCCATCCGGACCCTTTTTCAGGAATTTCATCTCGGAGTCTGTACCGAAGAAATGATTCTTCGCTACTCCGGGATTAATGACGACCTGTGGAAGCGGCTTGAGAGGGAAGAGGTGTCCAAGAAGGAAGTTCTGATCGGAAGGTTCGAAACATTTTTTAGTGAGCTGGGACTGGATCCTTCCATCGCGTCGGACTTCAACGAGCAATATCAGCTGAGCCTGGGGGATACCATCGTCTTTCGGGATGACAGCTACCGGATTGTGGAGTCTCTTAAAGGGAAGGTAAAACAATATGCCGTTTCCAATGGAACCATCGTGGCCCAGACAAAAAAGCTGCGCCTGTCCGGCCTTGGAGAACTGATGGACGGGATATTTCTGTCCGAAGATCTCGGGGTGGAGAAGCCCAATATCGGCTTTTTTGAAAAGGTTTTCCAGAGCATTCCCGGATTCGACAAAGGAGAAATCATGATTGTCGGCGATTCCCTGACCAGTGATATTCTGGGAGGAAACAATGCGGGCATCATCACTTGCTGGTACAACCCGGCTCATCTGCCGGCAGACAGCCGCTATAAGATAGATGTTGAGATCGACAATCTTCAGAAAGTATATCAGCTGCCACTTGGCAGTGACAGCTGACAGGTTCTTCTTTATCTGGTTTTTACTTTCTTCACCGGGGACCACTTGCTCTTATAGGGAACGCCGCGTACATATTGGAATGTGCGGATCCGGACATAGTATGTCTTTTTCCTCTTCAGCCCGGTGACCTTCTTTAAAATACGCTTAAATCCTTTGATCTTCAAAGTCTTTACATTTTTGGTGAATGACTTATCGGTGGCGAACTGCAGCTGATAGCCATCGATTCTCTTAGAGGGCATCTTCTTTGACTGCCTCTTCCATTTGACGACAATGGCTCGTCCTTTCCTTTTCAGCCTAACCAGCTTAGTCCCCCGGGGAACAATCTTATAATATGCCTTGGTCTTTCCTTTATAGTCCCCTTTTCCGGTGAGGGTTACCTTATAGGTCCCGATCTTTCTGGAGGATTTATTGGACCACTTGTAAGTATAATCTACTCCACCAATCAGCACCTCTCCTCCGACCTTTCGGATGACCGGTTTTTGTACCTTTCCATTATAGGTGAATACTTTTTTTGACAAGCGGACTTTGGCGTTCTTAATGCTGGCTGCCGGCGTGTCATCGATTACCGTGACATCAAATGATGTCTTGAGGGATATTGTGTCATCGAGGTCCATGGCAGTAACCGTAACATGCACTTTCCCCGCTTCCAGACCGGTGATAACATCGATGGAGTCGGGGTGGAACTCAATGATGGAGTCGTTGTCCGGTTCCATAATGTAGTACATCATCTTCAGTGGTTTTCCTTCCGGCTGAAGCTTGACAGGAACCTGAATCGTCTCGCCTTTACGGATGGTAAAGGATGAGGGTTCCACACTGATACTATTGGCAAATACAGGATCGATCCCGTCTTCTGCATCATAAACATGGAGATGGAGGGTTTTACTCAGTCCGTTCCAGACACTTACCGTAATGTCTACATCTCCGACTCCTTTGATTACAGGATCGTCGTTTTTATCAAAATACAATATATTCTCATCGGAAGATGTCCAGCGGATTCTGCCGACATCAGCATCTTCCGGAAGGACGACCACCTGGGTGGTGGAGAAATAATGCATTTCACCTTCTTCGGGAGAGAATGGAGCCCAATCCTCGTATAAGGAAAGGAAGAGCCCTGTCGGTGCCTTGGCCTCGCTCTCCTTTTTGTAGACCGGAACAAAGGTCATATCCCCCTCAATCCGGCACTCTGAATGCTTAGTGCCCGTTACTTTATCCTTCCATCCCATGAAAATATATCCCGGTTTATCCGGACCAGCCGGCCCTTCACCATAAGCTGAAGATCCTTTGACGTTATATGTTTCGTACACCTGGCCGTCATCCGTCAGGTAAGTGAGGGTGCTGTACACTTCTCCGATACGATCCAGGTTATCGTCGATCCAGGCAACCCGTTTATTGATCCAGTTTCTTAATCCTTCTATTCCTTCACTATAATTTTCATTGATAAGCAGTGCGTCATAGGTGTCAGGCCACCTTCGTACATCCGCTGCTCTGGAAGCGGCAACCTCCCGGGAATATCTGTTCAGAATGCCGGAATCTGTCTTCTCCGTAATCTTAAGGAGAGCATTTCTGACACCATTCTCATCCTGCCAGTGTTCTTTAAGGATACGGACAAACTCCGGATCTTTTTCTCTGAGTTTATCGATCCATGGCATAGATGTGTTATTAAAACCTTTTGGGAATCCCGGTTCACGATCGATATTGATATACCAGGCAATGTCAAAATCCCAAAGCGGCCCCCAGCAAAGCTTCCCGTTCCTGGGTTTATACAGGTAAGTGCTTCCGGTTTCAAATGCATCGGTATTGTAAGAGAACTCCTGCACCCACCAGTAATCCGCCATGGAATCAAGATCCATTTTTGCGGCAATCTGATCATGAATCTCCGGCGTGATCTCTTCCGATCCCATAATCAGCTGATCCAGACTGTTGGTATAATTGCGGATATACTCCCGCTGGGCCTGCCTGCCCGCAGACAGATTCTCATCGGGAAATTCCGGATCGTCGTTGGTAATCCTCACTCCGGAGGGCGTCCTGAAGAAGGAAGAGGCGGGAACCTTATCCTGGTCCTGTATCGCTGAGTATATGGCAAGCAGGTATCCGCCGGTGATATCCGGTTCCGTTTCGTCCTTCTTTTTAAGGCTGTCGATAGCGACCCTGTCAGGACCGATCTCCACCGTCTCACTGAGGCAATAGCTTCCCAGATAGTCCCTGCTGACTTCCTGCTCAACGCCGTTTTCGTCTTTCTTCAGACCGATCATCACAAAATCAACCGGTATCATCTGGGGAGTATAGGGAAGCCCTATTTTATTCCCTAACCAAAATGTAATCCGGTTTCTTATCAGCAGATCATCCATGGCATGGGCCATCAATGCCCAGTTCTTGGCTGCTCCCATCCCGAATAAATCCTGGGCCGTATTAAAATGAATCTTATAAGGCTTTTTTTCTTCCGTCCAGGTAGAATTCCCTCTGCCGCGGATATAGCCAAGGTCCACCCGACCCGAAGCTGGTATAACGGATCCAAATTCCCCGACATACCCTTCCGGGACACGAATCTCGATTTGTCCCAAAGCACGGACCTTATGGTTCTTACTTGCATTCATCTCCTGGATGTTGCCGTAAACATTGTCGGGATCATTTGCCTGAGCTGCCTCGATATCCCCCGGCGTTTCATTGACATAAACAATCACGAGCGGAATCCCGTGCTGCGGAATCAGAGGAACATCATCCCCGGCCCGGGAATGTAAAGGCGTGAAGGCAAAAGCCATCATCGCCAGCAAACATGGCAGAATCAGGAATCTGACTCTTTTCATAAAATTGTTGACACCCTGCATAACCTTCCCCCCTTCATAACCGGCTTAAGACTCTATAGCAGCTGGTCGTATTTGGCTGCGCTTCCCTTTGCCTTCTCCACCGGATATTTCTCTTCATTTTTCGTCATCTTGTCATTAATGATCTCATCCTCGTCCAGTTCCAGACTATCCAGCATGTTCCGGCAGTAAACCATAACATCCGCCAGTTCCTCCTTTACATGCTCCAGGTCAAAGTCTGTATCACTCCACTGGAAGCATTCCAGAAGTTCATTTGCCTCAATGGAAATGGACTTGGCCAGATTGGCGGGAGTATGATACTGCTCCCAGTCCCGGTCTGAGACGAATCGCCGTATTCTGTCTATCGTGTACTGTTTCATGTGTATATACCTGTTTCCTTTGATGTGAGCGAGTCTTGAATATTTTTGATTATATCATAATATAAAGGGTAAATGCTATCATGGATTGGCCGAGTATGATATGATTAAGGAGGCGTCGCTATTGCGGCGCCTCCGATCCATTCATGACTTATCTTTATACAAAGACAGGAAAATATAATGATTAATGAATATAGAATTCTATACGATACAAATGAACTCCCGGTGCAGGTCATTCGCTCCAAAAGAAAAACCATGGCAGTTCAGGTTACTACTGACTGCAAGGTGATCGTTAGAGTACCTTTCGGAGTCTCTGACAGAAATATCCAGGACTTCATTACCAGGCACAGGGGTTGGATCGTTCAAAAATATATGGAGGCCTCTGTCAGAAAGAACCAAAGTCAGCAATCGGATATTCCTCTTTACGAGAGCCTCGATTCCAGGACAAAAAAGCGAATCAAAGAAACCATCACAGAAAAAGTCCGCGATTACTCACAGATTATGGGAGTGACGGTGGGAAGGGTCTCGATTCGTAATCAGAAAACCCGCTGGGGCAGCTGCAGCAGCAAAGGTAATGTGAATTTCAATTACCGTCTTTACTACATGCCGGAGTCTCTCCTTAACTATGTGGTCATCCATGAACTTGCTCATCGTAAGCATATGAACCACTCTCCAAGATTCTGGGAGGAAGTGTCAAAATACTGTCCGGACTACAGGGAATGCAGGAAGCAGCTCCGTGATTATCCTCTGCGGTGAGTGCATGTTCAGCTGATCAGAGCATTTTTCCTGAATAGTCATAGACCGGCATGGCTTCCAGGTCATAGTCGGCAAGCTCTGCTAAAGTGATATTGCTATGGCATCCGCAGTGCATCATCAGATTGGAATCCTTTCCTTCGACGTGTACCAGTATAACCGGCTTTCCGACGGCGTAGGCGTATCCGCATTCCCATGCGGTTCCGCTATCACTGTAGTTGCCATAGTAGAGAACCAGTACCCTGTCACACTCATCCATCCCTGCTCTGTCAATCTCAAAGATCTTTCTTGCCCATGCCATTGTATCGGGTTCCTCGTCTTCCACCGTATAACGCATGGGGCTGAAAAAAGGGATTCCCTTTTTAGTCAGGAGCCTTTCCACATACTCGATATTCCTGATCTCCTCTTCATTAAAAAATGGTCCTGCTATATATATCTTCATGGTCTCCTCCACCTCTTATGATAATCCTGGTTCAGTCTTTGTCTTTTAGGTGTCACTTTGTTCTCCCTTACTCTTTATCAGATACAGGGCAAAAGCTGCCAGAGCACAGATCAGGCCGACAGGATAGCCGATCTTAATGCTCAGGCGAAGTCCTTCCTGTGCTATAAGAATATAAGTGACGCTGACTGCTGTCATAAAAGAGGCCGGTATTGCGGTTATAAGAGAAATATATTTTTTCCCATGACTTTTCATCAGGTAGGCAGTAGCAACCCACAGAGATATCATGGCCAGAGTCTGGTTGCTCCAGGAAAAATAGCGCCAGAGAGCATTAAAGTTCAACTGAGTCAATACGGCACCCAGGCCAAGCAGCGGCAGGGTTATAATGAGCCGGTTGCGAATCTGTTTCTGATCCAGTCCTGTGATCTCAGCCAGGATCAGGCGGGCCGAACGAAATGCAGTGTCACCGGATGTAATGGGGCAGGCAACAACGCCCACAATTGCCAGTACTCCGCCAATCGTTCCCAGTACTCCGGTGGATATTTCATAAACAACACCGGACTGGCCCAGATTGGTCAGGGCGTTTTGCAGACCGCCGGTGGCCCCGTAAAAGGCAACACCACCTGCCGCCCAGATCAGAGCAATCACTGATTCCGAAAGCATGGCTCCGTAAAATACTCTGCGTCCCATTTTTTCAGATTTAATACACTTGGATATCATCGGTGACTGGGTGGCGTGGAATCCGGAGATTGCACCGCAGGCAACCGTTATGAACATAACCGGCCAGATGGGATAGCCTTCCGGATGCAGGTTCGCAAGAGTAATCTCCGGCACAGTGTATCCCCCGGCGATAATTCCCCCAAGGATACCTGCCGCCATGATAATCAGTACGACCCCAAAAACCGGGTAAAACCTTCCGATTACCTGATCGATGGGTAAAAGTGTAGCCAGTATATAGTAGATCAGTATAACAACAATCCAGAAACCGGTACCCATAAACTTTGGCGTCAGCAAAGCCAGAAGTGCAGCAGGAGAATTGACAAAGACCGCGCCGGTCAGTACCAGGAGCACGATGGAAAAGAGACGCATGATCCACTTTGCGGTATTACCGAGATAGATTCCGCTAAGCTCCGCTATGGAAGCCCCATCGTGCCGCTCTGAGATCATCCCGGACATATAATCGTGCACACCACCCGCCAGGACGGCGCCAAAAACGATCCAGAGAAAAACTACCGGTCCGAAACAGGCTCCCATCAAGGCACCGAAAATCGGTCCGGTACCAGCTATATTAAGTAACTGTACCAGGAAAGCTTTCCAGGTCGGCATCGGGATAAAATCCACACCGTCCTGCCTTGTATAAGCCGGGGTCTTGCGGTCATCCGGACCGAAAACCCACTCAATCAGCCTGCCATAAATAAAATATCCGCCGATCAGTACCAATAAAGATATAATTAATGAAATCATGGTTTTCACCTTTTACCTTTCCTAAATGTAATCACGCGATGTCCCGATTATTTTTTAACTCATTTTCTCAATCCTTTCATCGTTTATTGTCTTTTATTTATTATCATCTCATCCATTATAACGATTCTTGAAGGAAGCCGCAAGGGCCTTTCAATCAGGAAGGCCTTGCTCTTCTGGCCTGAAGACAAAAGAAATGCTCTGCCAATCAGATGGTGTGTTACCCATCAATCAGCAGAGCATTTTTATCATATTCATTTTTATCGTTCTATATATTTTTTCAGGAAAACTTCAATTCCGTCATCGTCATTTCCGGATGTGACATAAAG
>CACXGS010000044.1 GCA_902767195.1 uncultured Lachnospiraceae bacterium
ACCGTCAGGGTCAGGAAATCACGCTGGATGTCGAGATCGGTTCCAAAACCGAGTCCGCGCTGAAGGATGAGGAAGAGGCTGAAGAATAGGCTGCCGAGCCCCAGGAGCAGCCCAATCAGAACGGGATCGAGGGCTGGAGCGATAACCCGATGGAAGACTTCTTCCGCTTCTACTTCGGTTACTGATCTCCCCGATCCCTGCAGAACGTTTTACAGCGACGCCTTTACTGACAGGCGGATCTGAAAACAATTGCAAAAACTGTGCCTCAACCGGCACACCTGAAAAAAGAAACCGAGGCAGCTCTTTTGCGGGCTGTCTCGATTTCTTTTTATCTGTCCTTCCTCGTCTTTTAAGGGATCAGATGAGGGTTTCCAACTCCATATCCATCAGGTTTGTGTAATAGAGTCTGTTGGACAGATGTCATGTACGTAATCCATTTTATTGACATGCAAGATCGAAAATCTCTGTCATTAGATTCTCCGTAAGCGGTCTTGGATTGCAGGAAATATGCCCGGTAGTCCGCTTGATCACATCTATGAGTTCTGGCATATCCAGTTCCTCAGGCAGATATCCTTTCAGGCTCGTAGGTGCGCCGATTTTTTTCTGAAGATTTCTGACTCTTGCAACTGCTTTTCTCCCATTTTCTTCATCCGAAGCTGTGTCGTCATAGACGCCTAGCGCTCTAGCTATTTCGGCATATTTTTTCTCTGCATAGGGAAGGTTGAGTTCCATAGCATATGGGAGAAAAATAGAGCATGCATCACCGTGTGGAATGTGATATTCACCGCCAAGGGGCTGTGCCATAATATGTGCTATCCCTATTCCGGCTGTTATGGCACAGCCAGCCAGATAGCTGGCAAGCATCATCCCAGAACGGGCTTCCAGATTACTCGGTTCCTCACATGCCTTTTCTAGATTCTCGTTGATCAGTGTCATCGCTTTCAGACCATACATTTCGGTCATCGGACTGGCATTCAGAGATACATAAGACTCTATCGCATGACTCAGGGCATCCATTCCTGTAGCTGATGTTATTTTCTTTGGAAGTTCAACTGTAAGTGTTGGGTCCAGAATGACGATATCGGCAATCATTGAGGTGTGGTACAGACTTTTTTTCAATTGATTATTGTTGTTGATCACGACCGCCGTCTTCGTCGCCTCCGCTCCTGTACCGGAGGTTGTCGGTATAGCAACGAAAAGAGGCGCTTCCTTCGTTACTTGACGCCCATAGAGCTGATACTCTTCGACTTCACCTCCGTTTACAGCGAGCATGCCAATGGTTTTTGCAGCATCAATTACACTTCCTCCGCCCAGCGCTACGGTACAGTCACACTCATTGGTCAGAAACAAATCCCTGCCCTTTTCAATTGTTTTCGCATCCGGTTCCCGACCTTGAATTTCATAAGGAAAGTAGGAGATTCCCGCCGTTTCCAGGACGCTGCTGACCTTTTGGAATCCCTCATGTCTGTGGCTATAAGAGACCAGCATTACTTTTCGTTTGCCATGCCATCTCAGAATTGCCGCTAATTCCGTGATTTTTTCCTCCCCGAAGATAACCTGCCTGTTTGTAATCATTTCAAACTTCATTACAGATCTTTTCCCCCTTTTTCGTCTGAGTATTCACAATACTGTATAGCGGAGTACATATATGTACCGGCACATCCTTTCTGCCGATAGAATCTAATCCGTAAACGATCCATAATAAGGATATGGTCTGGAGCACCAGAGGCTATCGGTATTCCAGACCATATGTTTATTGTCGCAAGGTCACCTGTCTCTTAACCCGTCAGCCGGCGTTTTGCAGTTCTTCTGATGCTATGGAATATTTCAGAATTTCCTCTGCGCTGGTTTGTGCCGTAACAAGCTCCTTAACGATCTCGCCCATACGCATTACCAGAATTCGGTCAGATGAACTCATCAGTTCATCCGTTTCCGATGAGCAAATAATGATACCAATCCCTGCTTCAGCTAGTTTGCGCAGGTTATCGTAGATTTCCTGCTTTGCACCGACATCTACACCGCGTGTCGGTTCATCCAATATAATCAGCTGTTTTTCACCTGCTACCCACCGTGACAGAACTGCTTTCTGCTGGTTTCCTCCGGAAAGGGATGTGATAGGTAAAGACGAATCCCTAGGCTGAACGTTGAAATCCTTCATCATCCGGTCCGAAATCTCTTTTTCTTTTTTCCTGTTCAGCCTAAAGCCGAGCTGATCCAGAATCGTCATAGTGATGTTATTTGCTACACTTAAGTTTGGCATGATCCCCTCATCTTTACGTGAGATAGGGACATGTCCAATCCCGACACCTACCGCCTGTGTCGGTGTCTTGGGGTGGATTTCTTTCCCTTCAAAACTAATAGTTCCGGTATAGTCCCTGTTCGCACCGAAAAGCGTACGCGCCAATTCGCTCTTGCCAGACCCGACTAGCCCTGTTATCGCAAGAATCTCATGACGTCTCAGATCAAAGGAGACATTTTTGACAAGATTCCGATAGTAGAGGTTCCGGACAGAAAACATAATGTCATCGACATCTCCGTGAACTACATCGGATTTTCGGAAAATTTCCACTGATTTTCCGAGCATATAATGCGTGATGTCCTCCAGTGAATAGTCGGTGACAGGTCCTTTTGCGACACAGTGGCCATCACGCAGAATGGATATCTGATCGCAGAATTGGAAGATTTCTTCCATTTTATGCGTAATAAGCACAATTGTAATACCTGCTCTTTTTAAGTCCCTGATCAGTTGATACAGGATTTTCTCTTCCGCCTGAGAGAGTGAAGAAGACGGCTCATCCAGGAACAGCAGTTTCGGTTTCCGATAAATGCACTTTGCAATTTCTACCAGCTGCTGTTTGGCAAGCGGCAAATGCTTAACCTGATCGGTTGCTTCAATATCTATTCCAAGCTCATTGAGAAAAGTCTGCACATTCTGATTGCAACGCTTCCAGTCAATCGGTTTTCCGCTCTGCTGCATTTCGCAAAGCATAATGTTTTCTGTTACAGTCAGTTCTCTGAAAAGATTCAGTTCCTGGAAAACCATGGTAATCCCATGATTCATCGCCTCAGTCGGGCTTGAGAAGCTGACTTTCTCTCCGTTCAGGAACAGTTCTCCCTGATCTGCGGTATAGACCCCTTGCATAATCTTCACCAAGGTCGATTTTCCGGCACCGTTAACACCGATCAGGGCGTGAATTTCCCCGGGCATGAAATCAATGCTGATATCCTCAAGCACGTTATTGCTGCCGAAGCTTTTATAGATATGCTGAACGGCGAAAATTGGTGTAGCCATTTAAAATCCTCCCTGAGAAAACGATACGACTTATGGTCACTCATCAATTTTGAAACGTGCCGGCCGGATAACATACAGCCATCCGGCCGGCAAAGTGGACCAATTACTTTGTGGTCTGCATAATGTAGGCGTCTGTCTCCATCGGGCCCCATTCAGAAACGGTAGAAACATCCTTCGTACCCCAGCGATCCGGAGAATCAACATTCTCTGCAGTTACAGCCGTCGTCTCAAAGAAGATTGTTTCTGGGATCTCATAGCCGTGTAGATAGTCAATGATGACTTTAGCTGCGATGTCAGAGTGTAACGCAGCATTGTGCTCAGCACATTGGTCGATGTAGCCCTGGCTTATAAAGCGGCAACCAGAAGGATCCGCATCAATGGAGACGTAGGTCACATGACCATCTTCACCCAAGGGGAACAAGCGGTCAAGTTCCTGCAGTGCCTGGATCACTCCGGAGTCCTGGCAATCGGCACAATTGTAGATTGCGTTCACTTCCGGATGAGCAGTCAACATGTCCTTTGTTGCGTTATAAGCTACTGTTGGATCCCAGTCGCACTCAGATTCAGCAACAATCTCGATATTTCCAAGTTCTTTTGCTGCATCTGCAAACCCCTGTTGACGCTGCACGCCGATGGTTCCTGCCATGTCACCAAGCGTGATTGCCACTTTCGCAGTCTCGCCTTTCGCAGCATAGTATTCGCTGATATACTTTGCATCTACTTCGCCAAGAGAAAGCTGATCGGTCTGAATGATGGTCAGAATGTCTACACCTGCATCATCAATAATACCGATGTCAAGCAAAATCACGGGGATTCCTTCGTTGTTTGCTTGCTTGATAGCCGGGACAATTGCCGCAGCATCAATCGGCTTAATAACGATGGCATCCGGCTGGAGAACCAAGCTGTCAATGACCATCTGAGCTTGTGTCGCGGCATCATTTTCAGGGTTGTAGATCTGGCACTTACCGCCTTCCGTTTCAATCAGGGCCTTCAGGTAAGAAGTTCCGATCGCCTGCCAGTCGCTTGCTACTTCATTGGACACATAAACGATGTTGGCCGGCTTGCCGTCAATGACAAGCAGTCCGTCATCCGCAGCAAATGCCGTAGCATTCAGACTGAGGATGAAAACCAGTGCGAGAACAGTGCATAGAATTTTTTTCATTGTGTTTCCTCCTTTTATTCCTTCCGGTCATGCCGGTTAAGGTACAGATTAAACAGCTCATGCCTTCTTGGCACGATATTTCTGATAGGCATCCAGCGCAACAACGACGAAGATTATCAGGCCCTTGCAGATTTCCTGAATAAATGGAGTAACCCCCATCAGATTCAGTCCGTTGGAAATCATTGCGATAGCAATTGCGCCAAGGATCGTTCCTCCGACGGAGCCAATACCGCCGGATAGACTGGTTCCGCCTAAAACACAGGATGCAATGGCATCCATATTCAGGGTACTCGCGATGGATGCAGAAGCACTCATCAACTTCGAGGTCTGAAGTATGGCACCCCATCCGCACAGGAAGCCGGAAATGACATAGGCGATGATAGTGATCTGAGTTGTTTTCATACCTGCCATCCAAGCTGCATTGGGATTGCCGCCCACTGCATAAAGCTTCCGTCCGTAGTTGGAGTAACGCAGGATGAATGCTGCAATAATGGCAATGATAATCATCATGATAACAGGTCCCGGAATCACATTAAACAGTGTTGCATTGAAAATCCCGTGAATATCAGGGAATCCATAGACCGTCATTCCATTGGAATAGAGTTTTCCATATCCTGTCGTGATATCCCCGACTGCCATAGTTACGATGAAAGCAACCATGCCGAATTTACCAACAGAAATACCGTTCACCAAGCCGACAAAAGACGAGATCAATATTCCGATTAGCAGAACCGCCAGCCAGGGCATTCCGTTTTTCATCATCTGCGCCATGATCAAAGAGGTCATAACTACATTGCCTGAAACTGAGAGATCAATTCCTCCGGTAATTAGCACAAAGGTCATACCGATTCCGACAATTCCGTTCAGTGCAGAAGATACCAGAATATTCTTAACGTTCCGGAATGAGACGAATAAACCACCTGTTGCCAGAGAGAAAACTACGATGATGAGGACGATCAGCAAAAGCAGGCCGCCCATGTTACGAAGACTCTTCAGTGCTTTGCTGTTTTTCATTGCCGGTTTCCATCCCTTTCTTCTGATTAATTGATTTTATATTTCTTCAGAATATCATGATTGATCTCAACCCCGATTCCCGCTGCATCTGGAACCATTACATATCCGTTCTCGAATCGGACCCCGTCATAGATCAAATCAAGTCGGAAGGGATGGCTGGACTGATCATACTCCAGCATCGGCTCCACTGGCATCAACGCCAGCGGGGTGGGCGGGAGCGTGGCAATAAACTGCAGAGACGCGGCAAGGCCAACTCCTGAGCCCCAAACGTGAGGAATCATCATCGTGTTGTATGCCTGTGTCATAGCTGCATATTTTTTACACTCGGTGAATCCGCCGTTGGAACACAGATCCGGTTGATAAATATCCAGCGCTCCTGCTTCCAACCATAACTTATAGGTTGCTTTTCCGAACAGGTTCTCTCCCGAAGCGATAAAAGACGCGGTTAGATTACGGATTGCTGCATAACCGCTGATATCCTCTGGAGCCAGAAGCTCTTCAAAGAATTCCAGATGCTCGTCCTGCAGGGAAAGAATGATTTTGCGTGCAACCGCCTGATTATATGCGCAATTGAAGTCTGCCATTAACTTTGCGTCCGGGCCAATTCCGGCACGTACCGCTTTGATATACGCGATGTCATTTTCCGGGCGAAACCCCACCTTGAGTTTCATTCCCGTGAAACCGCGATCCAGATAGCTCTGGGCCTCCTTCACAGCGTCTTCCGGATACTTTCCGTCATGCTTCCGGTAGAAGCCGGTTGCATAGGCCAAAACCTTGTCTCTGAAATTTCCACCGATCAGTTTACTGACTGGTTTCCCCAAGTGTCTTCCGATCGAATCCCAAATTGCAATATCCACACCACTGAGTGCATTAATTGCTGCTCCCTGCTGACCGAATGGCCTGGCTCCGTTGTAGCACTCCTCCCAGAGGACTTCGACATCGAAGATATCACGTCCGATCAGTCTCGGGCGATAGTTGTTTTCAATGAATGCTGCAGAAATCTGTGGAGGTTGCTGCCCATGGCACATGCATTCCCCGAAGCCGCTCTCTCCATCCTCGGTGATGACCTCCACGATTACGGAACTCCGACAATTTACCCATCCTTGGGAAAAACAGAATTCATCATTGAGTGGCGCCTGAATCACATGTACCTTGACATCTTTGATTGTCATGTGAAAACCTCCATTATCTCTTTATATGATATCTGATATCATATATCTTAATGCGTAATCGCATAATCTTTTTATTTCTAGACCAGCCAGCAGAGTCAACTTTGCTGGCAGATTACGCGCTTTCCTCTTTCAGATAGCGTTCCTTTATATTGCTCTGTGTCACGACCAGATGTGTCTGCATATTGGCTTCTGCTTTCTGTCCATCTTTTGTCACAATGGCATCATAGATATTCCGATGATAGTGGTATGCTCGTTCTATAACTTCCGGCCCCTGAGATGCAGAGGTAATGGTATCTCTGAGTAGCGGAGTATACGCTTGTTCAATGATCAGAAGAATGGGATTCTTGCTGGCTTTCACTAGAGCAAGGTGGAAACCAAGATCTGCTTCAATATACTTATCGTCCATTGTCTCTGCTGCTTCCATTTTCTCTATATAAGAGAGCATTTCTGCGAGATCCTGCTCTGTTGCGCGCTTAGCCGCGTGGAAAGCCGCTTCCGCCTCTACTGCAGTTCTGACTTCGATCAAATCCAGTAGCGTGCAACCACTCATGGAGATCGCATCTGCCATAGTCTGCCTTAAAGTCTCTGCGCTGTTTTCCGTCACTAGAATTCCTTTTCCATGTACACGCTTAACAAAACCGCGCACTTCGAGACTTCGTACAGCCTCGCGAATGGTCATTCTACTAACGCCCAACTGCTCACTGAGTTCACCTTCACTGGGAAGATAGCCATTTTCATCAACTTTACGGTCCGCGATCATCTTCCGAATATCCTGAGTCGCTTTCTCTACAAGTGTCACAGTACCGCTCCTTCTCATCAAGGTAGTTATAAGATATCATATAACTTGATTTCTGTCAATATACAATATTTATTTTTCACACAGCCTCAATTTCTTTTACACTGGTAAACATTACACCGGTAACCTGATTGACAGCGCGTGCATTCTATGTTATAGTAGTACTGCTTATATGATATCATATATCATACTTCTTCTATTCTCTCTTCTTGAGGAGTGATTACATGTACGGTTATACTGACAATATCGCAAGAATCAATCTGACGAGCGGGACTGTTCAGGTCGAACACTGGGGTGAACGTTTCTATCGCCAGTATTTAGGCGGTCGAAACATCATCGGGTATATCCTTCAGAAAGAAGTCGGTCCAGAAGTCGATCCACTTGGGCCGGAAAACAAGTTCATTGTTGCTACAAGCATGATGACTGGCAGTCCGATTGCAGGCAGTTCACGCTTTTCCATTGGTGCAAAAGCTCCCTTAACCGGCGGATTTGGTGAATCTGAAGCCGGTGGATTCTTCGGGCCGGAGTTGCGCTATGCTGGTTTTGATGCATTGATCATAGAAGGTGTATCCGATTTCCCCTGCTATATTTGGATTAAAGATGGTAAGATTGAGATTCGCGATGCATCTGCTCTGTGGGGGAAAGAGACCGGAGAGGTTGAAGATTTAATTCAGGCAGAGTTGAATGATGGCAAGTGTCGTATTCTTCAGGCTGGAATTGCCGGAGAAAACCTCGTAAAATATGCCTCTGTTTCTTCTTCACTGCGCCATTGGTGCGGGCGCGGAGGCCTCGGTGCAGTGATGGGGTCGAAGAAACTTAAAGCGATCGCCGCACGTGCTACGAACCGACAAATCCCAATTGCCAATCCGGAAAAAGTAAAGGAGTTTGTTCGTTGGTTTGCAAAAGCACATAAAGAGAATGAAGGAATCCTCTTTAAAGGGGAGTATGGTACTGCAGGAGGGGCAGACAGCATGGACGCCTCTGGTATGCTTCCTACCTTCAATTTCCGTTCTGGAACCTTCGATCATGCAAAAGAAATCGGCGGAATAACCATGCATGATGAAATGCTCTCAGATAGAGGTGGCTGCCTCTATTGTCCAATTCGCTGTAAGAGAGTGATAAATTATCACGATAAAGACATGACCATTGAAGGCCGTTATGGCGGGCCTGAATATGAGACAACCGGATGCCTTGGCTCCAACTGTGGAATCAAGTCACTGAAGCATGTTTGTAAAGCCAACGAGCTATGTGGGCGATATGGAATTGACACCATTTCCACGGGAGACACCATTTCTTTTGCTATGGAATGTTTCGAGAACGGTCTTTTGACGTTAGATGACACTGATGGAATGGATCTAAGCTTTGGAAACGAGGAATCTTTCCTCAAGGTGATCGGAATGATTGCCAGGCGGGAGGGCAAGCTCGGAAATCTTCTCGCAGAAGGCAGTTGGCGCGCGTCCAGAATCATTGGAGAAGAAACCTGGAAATATTCCATGACTTGTCGGAAGCAGGAATTTCCCGCACATGAACCCCGCGGAAAATGGGGTGTCGCCTTTGGTTACGCTGTGTCGGCTACCGGAGCTGATCATCTGATCGCTGCACATGATCCTTGGTTTGAGGGTAAGCCAAATCTTGAAGAACAATATACCTACATGGACATCTACCCAATGAGAGAGTTTGGCATTTTTGACCCTCTGCCTGCAATGTCCCTTGACAGTAAAAAAGTCCGGCTCTTTACCCATCTTCAGCTTATGTGGGGTCTCTATAATATGTTGGATCTTTGTATCTTCGTCGGCGTTCCAGAATACAGGATGACCACTATAGACCAATGGGTTCAGGTGATCAATGACATTACCGGTTGGGATCTCAGTTTTTGGGAACTGATCAAGGCATCTGAGCGAGGGATCCAGCTTCAAAGAATCTACAATGTTCGCAATGGTCTTGGGAAGGAATTCGACACTCTGCCAGACAGAATGTTCGAGCCCGTAGAAGCAGGTGCACATAAGGGGCATCATCTTGAGCGGGAAACATTCCAAAAAGCGATCATTACGTATTATGAGATGCTTGGATGGAATCAGGAGGGCGTGCCATCCTTTGGGAAGTTTGCAGAGCTCGGAATGGAGGATATGTATATTCTGTGACCGTAAATATTAGATTCATAGGACCGGTAGCAATGAGAGCACGTAAGCGGGGCTCGATAGAGATCCCAGATGGAATGGACCTCCATCATTTGAAAATAGAACTCGGTCTTCCTGCGAATTATCCAGTTCTTTTTTCCATCAACGGCGTTCTGGCAGATTCTGAAACTGTACTCCACGAAGGAGATCAGGTTCAGATTATCAACATTGTATCGGGCGGGTGACAGTCTTTCTCGCCAAGCAAAGCCCATCCATTAGGTATAAGGGACAGGAAGGTCTGTTTTAATTGACCTTCCCGCCCTTATCAATAAAGTGTATTTCCTGTTTCTCTGTCAGAAAATATCAGAATAGGCTTTCCATCTCCACATCCATGAGAGCAGCGTAAAGGAGAGCAAAGCTTTGCCGCTCAGGCGGCGGCCACACGGATCATCTGCCCTTCGCGCTCAAGTCCAACTATGATGTCGGCGGTACCTGCAACGGTCTTTCCCTTACCAGCGGGTATCTGGCGGCCTCGGAAGCCCTACGGGCACACGGCAAAGCCCTGACCCCAAAGGCAGCCGCCGCAAGTTGGCGAGGCGGAACCGATGCAGTCCGTTTCGTTTTCTTCCAGCAGCTCGCAGCCGCCGCAGAACAGGCAGGGCGCATACTTGAATTCATGTAC
>CACXGS010000045.1 GCA_902767195.1 uncultured Lachnospiraceae bacterium
ATCACTGTGGATGATCATGGAGAGGTGGAAGCCGTCAAAGGCGGGGAGTCAAGGGTTACTTTTACCTGTAACAATAAAAAGGCAGCAATCACAATAAAAGTGCTGGATATGAAGATTCTCGGAAATGCCGGAGAAGAATTTGCATTGTTCGGGATCGATGGGATAAAGTATTCTTCCAGGGATGAAAATGTTGTCCGGATTGAAAAGGGTAAGGCCATTTTGACCGGCGGAGGATTTACCAGTATTATTTATAAAATAAAGGATCTGAAAGGGAAAATCCCTGTTTACAGTTCCTATTATGAAAACGGAGATGCTACGGGAAAAGTGATCAAAGTGGCAGAAGATGGCATTGTCCACCGGATGACCGTGTGGTGCCAGCATGCCCGCAATTATTCAAAATACAATACTTTTCTGGCCGGCAACGGGTGCAGTCTTTGTTCCCTGACCTCAATCCTGAACGGATATGCCGAAGGATATGAGGACAAATCACCCCCGGAGGTTATGGACAGTTTAGAGAGGGAAGTGATTGGCGATATGAAATGGCTTGACCACCATCACAACGGGAATGACGGTCGTGCCATGCCAATGACTTTAAACGGTATCAACATCTGCATGAATACAGCAGGCGTTCATACGGAGTATGTTCCCTCTTTTGACAGGGAGTCCATGAAAGAAGATATTCTGAATCACCTGGCAACAGGTCAGCCGGTTGTCATCGAAATCAATAAGACCAATCAGGTAACGAATATTACGGACGGATACTGGTCTAGTTCCGTTCACACGGTCATTCTGGCCGGCATTGATGGAGATCAGGTAATCGTTGCTGATCCCGCCAATGTCAGCAGAGGCAGCGGGCGTGGGCGAATCAAAAAAACATCCCTGGATTTCATTTCCCAATACATGTGGTCATGTACAGAGGAACCCGACCGCTTTTACTGGGCCGGGAAAAAATATGGAGGAGGCTATATCAAGGTGTATTCGGAATAAAGAATACAACTCCTCAAATAATCGGATTTGATAGAAATTTCAATGTTATGAAAAATATTTATATAAGGGAAAGGAGCTCTATGAATTTCATATTTATCTCACCAAATTTTCCACACACATACTGGCATTTTTGCGATTGTCTGAAAAGAAATGGCGTCAATGTTCTGGGAATCGGAGACTGTCCCTATGACGACCTTGAGGCATCGCTGAAGGGCTGTCTCATCGAGTATTACAAGGTGGACAGCATGGAAGACTATGAAAGTATGTACCGGGCTGTCGCCTTCTTTATCTTCAAATACGGAAGGATCGACTGGCTTGAGTCAAACAATGAGTACTGGCTCGAGCAGGATGCAAGGCTGCGGAAAGATTTTAACATCAGGACAGGTGTCCAGCCGGAGGAGCTTGCTCTCTGGAAGAGCAAATCCGCCATGAAGCCGGTCTACAAAGAAGCGGGCATCCCGACAGCCCGTAACCATAAGATCACGGATATCGATGCTGCCAGAGCTTTTCTTAAAGAGATCGGCGGATATCCTGTCATTGTCAAGCCGGATGTGGGAGTTGGTGCAGAGGACACCTGGAAACTGGAGAATGACGAGGATCTGGAGGCCTTCTTCGGCTATAAACCCGACGTTCCCTATGTGATGGAGGAGTTTGTATTCGGCAATATCTATTCCTACGATGCCATCTGTGATTCCAAAGGAGACGTACTCTTTGAGTCATCCTGCTGGTTCCCGCCCTCCGTCGCCGATCTGGTCAACAAAGGCCTTGAAATGACTTACTATGTCACTGCGGAAGTTCCTAAGCAGCTCCGGGATTATGGCAGACGCGCCCTGAAAGCCTTCAAGGTTCGAAGTAGATTCGTTCATTTTGAATTCTTCAGACTGACAAAGGCGAGAAAGAACCTCGGAAAGGTCGGCGACTTCGTCGGCCTGGAAGTCAATATGAGACCAGCCGGCGGATATACACCGGATATGATGGATTTTGCCCATTCCACGGATGTGTATCAGATTTATGCGGATATGGTTACAGACGACCGGAGACTGCTGCCGGAGTCTGGAGAGGACAAGTATTGTGTCTATGCGTCGAAAAAGGATGTCCACAGGTATGCCCATTCCCACCAGGAGATTCTGGACCGATACGGTAACTGTATCGTTATGGCGGAGCGCATGCC
>CACXGS010000046.1 GCA_902767195.1 uncultured Lachnospiraceae bacterium
TACCAGTTTATTATTCTGATGTAAATGATATGGAAACCAATAAATAGCAATTCCTTCTCATGTCAGATGTTTCCAGTATTACTGCCGTATCTTCTGATTATTTGACCGGAGAACTGATATCATAAAAGTGGTATACTATTATCTCTGACGAATGTCGAAGATATCTGAGAATTGCAAAGGAGCATTCTTTATGGATAGAGCAGTAATACTGGCAGGTACATTTGACACGAAGGGAGAAGAATATCTCTATGTCAGAGGCCTGTTTCAGGAGTTAGGAATCCCCACCATCATGATTGACGTTGGGACAGGAGAATCTGACATACCGGCAGATATATCGGCAGAAGAGGTCGCAGCCATAGCCGGTTATGATATTCGGAAGCTTCGCGAGGAGAATGACCGTGGCAAAGCTGTGAAGGCGGTATCGGAAGGGCTGGCTATGATTGTGCCGGAACTGTGGAAAAATGGTGCTGTAGCAGCCATGATGGGTCTTGGCGGTTCGGGTGGAACGGCTATTATCACAACTGCTATGAGAGCTCTTCCTCTGGGAATTCCCAAGATGATGATCTCCACCATGGCAGGAGGAAATGTTTCTCCTTATGTGGGCAACAGTGACCTGATCATGATTCCTTCCATAACCGATATATCAGGATTGAACAAAATATCCAGAACGGTATTTCGGGGAGCAGTTCAGGCTATGGCAGGGATGCTTGGTTACTGCGGATCTCTTTCTGCAGATTCCTTCCCGGATAAGCCCAGAGTGGCTGCAACGATGTATGGTGTGACCACACCCTGTGTTACAACTGCCCAGAGAATCCTGGAAGAGGCAGGTTATGAAGTAATTGTATTTCATGCCAGCGGTAACGGCGGTAAGACTATGGAAGAGTTGATCGATGCCGGAGTATTTCAAGGCGTTCTGGACATCACCACAACAGAGTGGTGTGATGAATTCTTCGGCGGTATTATGGCAGCAGGACCCCATCGGAATGAGGCAGCTTCCAGAAACGGGATTCCCCAGGTGGTATCTGTGGGGGCCATGGACATGGTGACATACGGTCCGCCCGACACGGTGCCCGCAGAATATCGTGATAGAAAACTGTATGCTCATAACCCCATGGTCACCGTGATGAGAACCAGTGTAGAGGATAATCAGAAGCTTGGAGAAAAGCTGGCTGAGAAGATTAACCTTGCCAGAGGAAACGCCGTTCTTTTACTTCCTCTGAAAGGAGTCTCCGCTGTAGATGCTGAAGGAAAGGTGTTCTACGGACCGGAAGAAGATCGGGCCTTGTTCGAGACATTAAAGAGCAATGTTGAAATTACCAGGATTCCCATCATTGAGATGGATTGCCATATCAATGATCCGGCCTTTGGAGAGGCCGCGGCAGTTCTGCTGATGGCCATGATGGAAAACAAAATATGATCAGGAAGAGATAAGGACTGTCTCAAAACAGCCCGCCAATAAGCCGTCAGAGTCTGTGCAAAGGAGCATAGATTCTGGCGGATTTTTTTGTTTTGGACTGTGACGCTTTTGTGACAGTGCAAGTGGTATGTTAGCATACTTCCTTAAAAACAAAGCCAATTTTTATTAAAGAAAGAAGGTAATTATCATGACAAGAATAAATAACGCAAACGATATGATCAAAGCAGCAGGTGGATGTAAGAACATTAAATATGTATGGACGACCGGAAGCAGGATTTATATGTATCTTGTGGACAGCCGCAAGATGAACTACCTTGTAGTGTTAAACACCAAGGGAGTGGAAACCATGAAGCATCTTACCGATCACATATACATGATCCAGATGGATGATCTGGCTTATGATATGACGGAAGATATCACAAGAGCCCTCGACCTTCAGAAGGGCTACTTGAGAAAAGCCTCCTAAGGGAGGATAATAAAGAGGTGATAGCTGCAAAAAAATATGCTCCCTTCCAGGCAGACAGGAAACCCATTTAACCTGTCATACTTAGAGGGGAGCATATTAATTATAATTGTTTATTCTTCTACAGTGATGGCCTGTGCCGGACAATGCTCGGCAGCCTCAAGAACTCCTTTCCGGTCAGAATCCGGAACTTTACCGATCACCACTGCCTTTCCGGATGAATTCACCACGAAGACAGTGGGGGCCATGAATTCACAGCAGCCACAACCGATACAGAGTTCCTGATCAATCGTGATCTTCATCAATCATACCCTCCCTTTTTATGTAACACCTCTTATTCATCAGATATCCATCCTGAAAATCAACCCGATATCATTGTAACACATCCTGCCATCTTATAGGAAAAAAATCTTGACATTTAGCGTAAGTTTTGATAGTATGATGGACGTGACATCGAGGCGTGGCTCAGTTTGGTAGAGCGCTGCGTTCGGGACGCAGAGGCCGTGGGTTCGAGTCCCGTCGCCTCGATTGAAAAGGCACCGTCTTCTGACGGTGCCTTTTCTATGTTATAAAGGCCTCTGTGTCCCGAACGCAGTCTGGCCGGGGGCGAAAGACAGCAGAGGTCGTGGGGTGCGGTCGTCCGGTGGACGACCCTGCGAAGCAGGAGCACCGACCGAGCCGGGAGGCGAGATTGAACCTCAGGTTCAATCCCTCCCGGGTCGTAAAAAGGCCAGGAGCCTCTGGGCTCCCGGCCTTTTTACCAACTGCGGATAACAGGACTTGAACGAAAACAGGTCTCAAAATATGTAGAAAGGATGCGGGTTTTCGGAACCTCTGCCGGTTTGTACAAA
>CACXGS010000047.1 GCA_902767195.1 uncultured Lachnospiraceae bacterium
GCCTATGGATATGGAGTCCATTCTTCCTTCGGTGGCGACCTCCCAGTGCGATTTCGCCTGCGGTGGGATCGCCTACACGAAGGAGAGGGCTGAGAATGTATTATACAGCGAGCTCACTTACGAGGGAGCGTCTGTGATCGCCATCCTGAATGAGCCGCCGGAATACGTGCACAAGACTTTCTGGATTTCTTTGAAGGAAGGTTTTGAGAAGACATTTTTACGGGAGGAGAGGTATGAGCTGCTCCTGGAAGGTACCGAGACTACCATTTTGATCACGGTCTTATCTGTTCCTTTGGGAACTTTGCTGGGAATCCTGTTTTATATACTGTGGCTAAGGAGGAATACAATCTTTACACTGTTTACGGAGGGATTCCTTTGGATCCTCCGTGGTATGCCTGAGGTCGTACTGCTGCTGATCCTTTATTATGTCATTTTCGGCAAATCAGATTTTAGCAGTGTTTTCATTGCTGTAGTCTGTTTTTCCCTGACATTTGCAGTTTCCATGTTTGGTATGCTGCGGTCGGGTGTGGATTCTGTGAATCCCGGCCAGATCGAGGCTGGCTACGCCCTCGGCTATAGCCGCCGGAAAGCTTTCCTGCGTTTTGTTCTGCCTCAGGCTGCCATGTCCTTCATGCCGACCTATGAGGCGGAGGTGATCTCCCTGATCAAAGGAACTTCCGTTGTGGGTTATATCGCGGTCCAGGATCTCACAAAGATGGGCGATATCATAAGAAGCAGGACCTACGAGGCCTTCTTCCCGCTGATCGTGGTAACAGTGATCTATTTTATCCTGTTCTGGTTTGTTGCCCGGCTGATCGAGTTTGTTATCCGCAAGATCAATCCGAAAAACCGGACTCCGGAACAGTTTCTGAAAGGGGTTAGGATCCATGATTGAGATTCGTGATCTTAGGAAAGAATACCCGAATGTGAAGCCCCTTAGGGGCCTGAATGCAGATATCCATGATGGGGATGTGATCTCGGTGATCGGTCCTTCCGGCACCGGGAAATCCACTTTCCTGCGCTGCATCAACCTCCTGGACAAGCCGGACGGAGGCAGCATTAAGATTGACGGGGAAGATATCCTTTCCCCTTCCTGTGACAGAGACCGGATCCGGAAGAAAATGGGTATGATCTTCCAGTCCTTTAATCTGTTCGAGAATATCACTGCGATTGAGAATATCATGTACCCCCAGATGGACATTCTGGAACGGAGTAAACAGGAAGCTTATGATGTCAGTATCAGGCTTCTGCGCAGGATGGGTATCATGAATATCAAGTACAGCTATCCGGATGAGTTGTCCGGTGGAGAGAAGCAGAGAGTTGCCATTGCCAGAGCGCTGGCCCTGGATCCTTCCATCATTTTGTTCGACGAGCCTACCAGTTCCATGGATCCCGCTATGACCTGCCAGGTGGAGACCGTCATAAAGGATCTGGCCAGGGAGGGGAAGACAATGATCATCACAACCCACGAGATGAGTTTTGCCCGGGCCATTTCCAACCGTGTATTTTTCCTGGACCAGGGCGTGATCTGTGAGGAGGGGACGCCGGACCAGATATTCAACCATCCGCAGAAGGATGAGACCAGGCGCTTTATCCGAAAACTCAAAGTGCTTGAGATCGAGGTCCGGGATCCCGATTTTGATTTTCCGGCAGCTTATGGCATGATCGACAGCTTCTGCAGGAAGAATCATATTCCCTCCAGGATCTTTATGCGGATCCAGCTGGTTTTCGAGGAACTGATCCAGCAGATCCTGCTGCCGAAGATGCCGGAGCCGGATCTCCTGTTCTCCGCAGAATACTCTGACGCCCTGGAAGAGGCAACGATCATGGTAGATTACAAAGGGGAACCTTTTGACCTGGATACCACGGATAACAGACTGGCGTTTGGGATGTTGCGCGGAGCAGTCAGCGAGATGGATACCCGGCCAGGCCGGGATGGAGAGCCCGGTACCATTATCCTTAAGATAGAGTGAGCAAACGGTCGCCCGGAAGGGGACCATGGAGGTGACGATTGGAATGACAGATAATTCGAAAGAGC
>CACXGS010000048.1 GCA_902767195.1 uncultured Lachnospiraceae bacterium
AACAGTAGCAATCAGAAATATACCGAAGACAAAACAAGCAACATTTTCGTAAAACAGGTATATGATGAAACCGGATATTTCAGCTATGATTCCAGCAAGAACTACGCTTACTTAAGCAATGATGGGTTTATCTTATACCGGGAACTGGCAGCGCCTGAGATGGAAGGAGATACTACTCCTTCTGCTAACAAAGGAAATTTCTTCCCGTTTGATTCCTTACAGGATTTGGCTAATCGGAATCAGGTGTTTACCAATCGATATGTGAAATATGACGGCGATCTGCAGGAGATGACACCAGATAATCCTCAATATGGAGATACTCTTTATAAGATCGCTAAAGGTGATACGAACAATTATAAGAGCTACTTCTTCGGCATGACAATGGAAGCCGATTTCTATCAGGGCCCTGATGGTAAGGACGAGAGAGGCAATGACATCATCTACGAATTCAATGGTGATGATGACATGTGGCTTTACATCGATAATCGTCTTGTCCTGGATATCGGCGGCTGCCATGGCGCTGTAAGCGGAACCATCAATTTTTCCACTGGCGAAGTGCGGGTAAATGGTTCTCAAAATCAGGTCCATACTACGCTGAAACAAATTTTCGAGGATGCCGGGAAACTTCCGGATGGTTCAAACTGGACGGCGGCAGGAGCGGAAAAGTGGTTCAAGGGAGATACCTTTGCGGATTATACGAAGCACTCCTTCAAGATGTTCTATATGGAGCGAGGTTCTTATGCTTCAAACCTGAAGATGAACTTTAACCTGCTGACGATTGAGCCGGGTGCCTTTGTTCTGGAAAAGAAGCTGCCGGAAAGTGTACAGGCCGCCTATGGGGATCAGTTATTCGCCTACCAGATTTATATGGTAAACGGTAATCAGGAGACCCTCTATACACCGCCGAATGGCAAGTATGTTACCTATGAAAAGAGCGGGGAAAGAGTTGTCCCGGAAAGTCAGACGGAAAGCGCCGCTTTTAAGCAGTCGTATACCGTGAATGGTCAGACCTATCAGAATGTCTATTTCTTGAAGGCTGGCGAATCGATTGTCATTCCTACGGCTAACAATGAAGTTCGCTACTATGTCAAGGAAATCGGTATCGATCCGCTTTATGAAGAAGTGAAGGCAAATGGGCGTGAGCTGACAATCAACAAAGAAGGGGATTCAAGGGTCGCCCAGACAAGTACCGATGTGATCAAAACACGAGGGCGGGTGACCTATGAAAATGTGCCCAAAGAAGTACATAATCTGCGGCTGGAAAAAGCGATATTGGGGCCGGTAAGAAATCCGGACGACTCCTTCCGTTTTGATGTTCAGCTGGAAGACGCGAAGACTGGGCAGCTGGTGCCTTTCAATCAGGGAAAGTACTACATTGTCAAGACGGATGAAGCGGGTGTTGATCACTACTATAAATATGAAAATGGGGTTCTGGTACAGAGCAGTGAACCGGTGGCGTATAAAGCCGGTCTGAGCGGATCCATCGATCACATCTTCCCGGGCTATACCATACTGATTACCGGCCTTCTGCCGGGAACAGACTTTAAGGTTGTCGAAAATCAATCGGCAAATGAGTATCCGGAAGGATATGAATATGTCAAGACAGAAGTGGAGCATGCCGGAATGCCGGAAGTTGACGGCGCTCAGGGAAAGATCCTTTCGAAGGTAGATGGAAGCGGTAATACACAGGATAATGCGCTGGATGCCCGTGTCACGATTACCAATACCAGCGATCTCAGGACGGATATCACCGTGGAGAAGACATGGACGGGAGAAAACTATGAAGCAGTCAAATCGACGCTTGTCCTGTATAAGGTGATTGGAAATGCTGGAGATCCTGCTGCCGGCAAGCCGGAATCCAAGGTAAGAGTACTCATTCAGGCTGCTCCGGCACCGGTTGTAACGGACCAGGGATATATCACAGTGAATTATACCGGCAGAAAGAGTGACGGGACAGAAGATAGCGGCAGCTTCTGCCTCAATAATACCGATGGATGGAGTAAGACTTTTGAATTTGACCGCGGCGGTGAATACAGCTTTACTTACACACCAGATGGGGAAAGGGTATTAACGGTAGTTCCGGATCAGACAGAAGCGGTTACTCAGACGACCACTGTTACTTTAAGCACTACAGTGGCAGAACTGACAAAATATACATATACCTTTACTGTTCCGGAAGGTCAGAGGCCACAGAATGGTTCCATCGCTGTCACTTTTAATGGTACAGAGAAGAGCGCGAGTAGCAACAATGACTGGACGGTAGACTTTGAGGCGGCAGAAGGAACGCCGGTATCCTACCAGGTTACGCCGGACGGAAAATTCATTACAGGCGTCACGGCTGATCCGGGAGCGGCTTCTCCGGCATCTCGAGATGTTCAGGTTGTCATGAATCCCACAGTGGAAGATCTGACGATGTCTGTGCCGGTAACGGTTGACTGGAGTCAAAGTACGGCTGCAGTTCCCTCCGATACCCAGGTGACGGTTAAGTTTTCTGCCCAGGGACAGGAAGACAGGACAGTTGTGCTGGACAACGGTAACTGGAATCTGTCGATTACCCTGGACCGTCTGGATTCAAACGGCGATCTGATTAAGTATACGGTGGGAGCAACTGTAACCACAAGCGACACGAATAAGATTGTGACATTGGAGAATGTGCCAGCCAGTATTTCCGGATCGGGTTCTGTCAATGCTACAGGCAATGTCAAAAGCAAGGGCGTTGTCAGAGTATCCGTGCAAAGAGGCGTATATTGGGGCAATGATTTCAACCAGTTCACCTTTAAGGAACAGCTTCCCGCCGCAGAATTTGATCCCGGTGACACCATCATTGTCAACATCCGGCGTAAAGATCATTCCAATCTGAATGTGAAATACAGGACGTCTGATGGAAAAACGGGGACAATTCCGTCAACACATGTTCCCATTGACTATCAAATGCATCCGGAATCCTTTGAGGTGACATTGCCTGGTTCTTCAGGCGATTATATGATTGTCGTGGATGATCCCTGGGGAGATGGAGCGGAACTTGTTTCGGTTGTGAAAAAGCCTGGTGCAGGAACAAATTCCGTGCAGAATGTCCATCGGGCATTGCGAAAAGCGCCGACAGTTTCTGGTTCCTACCATCTTGCAAGCCCGGAACAGAAATTCTATGATGGCAATGCAGGAGGCAGCGGTGATACGCCATTCAAAACAATATTGTATAAAGATCTCCCCGCAGGAGCGATAGAGGTTGAAACCTTTGAATTGACGGGTACAGGAACTAAGAAGTGGGAAGGCCTGTCAACGTTTGATGAGGACGGGAATCCCATCTACTACTATGTCGTCGAGCGGGATGCCACCGCAAAAGCGGATGAGATGGAGGTGACATATCAATACACCTATCGGGAAGACGGAACGATCGAAAAGGTGGAAATCGTCAATCATGCCACAGGCAGACTGGAGCCCGATACGAAGGAGTTTTCCTTCACAAAAGTGTGGAAAGATCCGCTCGGATCCGCAACACTGTCATGGCCGACAGATAAGTCCATCACGGTCAGCATATGGCAGGCGGGTGAAAGCAGTGAGAGCATTTTGTATGCGGAGTATACGATACATGACACCGATCTGATTGCCAATCATGAGATTGCCGCCGCAGGGGACACAGAAGGGGAAAAATCTAAACTTCTGGTAATCTCGACGGAAGCTGACGGATATGTTTTCCGACTGAGCGGGTTGCCTTACGAGTATACATACTACGTATCAGAAGCAACGGTAGACGGATACCAGCCGCCAAAATATTTTGCGGCAGATGGCAATCAGGTCATGGGTGCACAGCGGATCGGAGACGGAGGAACCATCTGCAATGATCAGATTGGGTATGTTCTTCCTTCCACCGGCGGCCCCGGCACACGTCTCTTCACGATCCTCGGCAGTATCCTGATCCTTGGAGCGGGAGTACTGCTGTGGAGGAGACGGAGATTGATTTAACACAAGGTTTTTAGAGAAGTCAGTCACTTCGGT